>JACQEF010000221.1 GCA_016200745.1 Chloroflexota bacterium
GAAGTACTCCTTCGCATCCTCGGCGGCGATGAAGCCGAAGCCTCGGTCGGAAATGACCTTCTTGATGGTTCCGGTCGGCATGAGCGACCTCCAACATTCCCCGAACTCGGAGTTTGCACAGCGCACGGTCCGTTCGAGAAGAGGGGCGACCACGCGACGCTTCGCCACACAACGCGGCGAGCGGCCACCCTAGCACAAGGGCCGGATTCGTGGACCGGCGGCCGCGAGACGCCCACGCGCGCGAGGGATTGCAGGTTCCTTGCAGATCTGGCGTATATTGACAATCATCAATATAAAGGGTAGATTCCACGCGCGTCCCAACACGAGGGAATGGAGAGCAACCGTGCCGCTGTCGGAAGTCATCCCGTGGGTCATCGGCCAGGTGGCCACGAGCCTCCTGCACAACTGGCCGTTCCTGGCGCTCGGAATCGTCAGCGCCGCAGCCCTCAAGGTCTACGTCGGCACCGAACGGATCGCCGGCATCTTCCAGCGGCGGACCGGGTATGCCGTGGCCGGCTCGGTCGGCGCCGCGGTCGCGACGCCGTTCTGCTCCTGCGGGACCACCGCGGTCGTGCTGTCGATGCTGGCCACGACCGCGCCGTGGGCGCCGATCGTGGCCTTCATGGTCGCCTCTCCCCTCACCTCGCCCGACGAGCTGTTCGTGTCGGCCGGCCTGTTCGGCTGGCCGTTCGCTACCTTCTTCTTCGCCGCCTCGATCGTCCTGGGCTTCGCCGGCGGCGGGATCGCGTACGTCGCCCAGCGGGCCGGCCTGCTCGAGCACCAGGCGCGCTTCCTCGAGCCGTCGGCGTGCACGTCGCCGTCGTGCGCCGCGGCCGTCCCGCCCGCGCCGCAGGCGCTCGGGATCGGGCCGGGCGCCGCCTCGGTGGCCGAGTTCGAGCTGCGTCGCGATCCCTGGCGGCTTCGCGAGCTCGCCCGTGAGGCATGGGGCCTCGGGCGCCGGATGGTGCCGCTGTTCGTCGGTTTCGCCGCGGTCGGCTACGCCGCCATCGCCATCATCCCGACGGCCTGGCTGACGACGCTGCTCGGCGGGTCGAGCCCGCTCTCGATCGTCTTCGCCGCGACCATCGGGATCCCGTTCTACCTGAGCAGCGAGGGAAGCCTGCCCATGGTGGCCGGGCTGATGGCGGGCGGCATGGGCACCGGCCCGGCAATGGCCTTCCTCATCACGGGCGCCGGAACGAGCATCGGCGCGATCTCTGGCGCCCTGCTGATCGCACGCTGGCGCGTGATCGCGATCATCGTCGGGACGTTGTGGGCGGGTGCGATCGTCCTGGGCCTGATCGCCTCGGCCATCCTCCAGTGAACGAACGCCCCGCTGGGCGCGCGGCCGGTCAGCCGTTGCGCCGCCTCCGGTGATCGGCAAGGGGCATCATTCGCTAGCCGGCCCTTGCCCCAGGACACCCGAGGCACGTTCATGAATGCCCTGATCTTCGATCTCGACGGGACGCTCGTCGACACCGTCTACGCCCACGTCTTCGCCTGGCAGCGAGCGCTCGCCGAAGCCGGCCTGCCGATCGACGGCTGGCGGATCCATCGCCGAATCGGCATGAGCGGCGGGCTGTTCGCCCGGGCGGTCGCGCGCGAGGCCGGGCGCGCATTGAGCGACGTGGAGGCCGAGCTGGCGCAGCGCCGGCACGGCGAGCTCTTCCGGGAGCTCCTGCCCGATGCCAGGAACGGCTTGGGGTCCCGATCCGCGACTGCTACGTCGTCGGCGACGCGGTCTGGGACCTGCTCGCCGCCCGGCGCGCCGGCATGCTCAGCATCGGGCTGCTCACCGGCGGCTACGGCGAGGACGAGCTGCTGGGAGCCGGGGCGTTCCGCGTCTACCGCGGAGCGGACGAGCTGCTGGCCTCGATCGACGAATTGGGGATCTAGCCAGGACGGCGCCGCCGCCGCCCGGAGTTGGTCGGGGAGGCGGGACTCGAACCCGCGATCTCGTGCTCCCAAAGCACGTGCGTTACCAGGCTACGCTACTCCCCGCCTGTCTGAGCGTGAATATCGCACGATACTCGACATTCACCCGGTAGAGACTGGACCTTCACCGCTCGTATCGCATATGCTGTGCGCCTGTCACGACCCACAACAGGAGCGCAAGCAATGCAGGCAGCCCGTACCGGTACCGCCCATTCTACGGCCCGGACCGAGCTCGACGGTCTACTTGAGAGTTGGCGTCGACACCTACGCGCCCAGCGGATCAGCCCCGCGACCATCTCCACCTACTCGACTGCTGTTGGCCAGCTGACGCGCTTCCTCGAACGCCAGGGGATGCCCACGACGCCCGCCGGCGTCCGGCGAGAGCATGTCGAATCGTTCATCACGGACATTCTCGAGCACTGGAAGCCGGCGACCGCCCACAACCGCTACCGCGGCTGCCATGCCTTCTTCCGGTGGCTCCTCGAGGAGGGCGAGATCCGCGAGAACCCGATGGAGCGAATGAAGCCGCCGCGCCTGCCAGAGGAGCCACCGCCGGTCCTGCGCGAGGCGGAGCTGCGAGCGCTGCTCGCGGCGTGCGAGCGCGACAAGACCTTCGCCGGGCGGCGCGATGAGGCCATCCTTCTGATCTTCATGGATACGGGCGCTCGGCGCGGCGAGGTCCTCAACCTCGGGGTCGCCGACGTCGACCTCGAGCAGGGCCTCGTGCGCGTGACGGGCAAGGGCAGTCGAACCCGCGTCGTGCCCCTCGGAGCTCAGACCGTCCGCGCCGTCGACCGCTACATGCGGGCTCGCGCGAAGCACTCGCGGGCAGACCTCGCCAGCCTCTGGATCGGCAAGAAGGGCCGGCTGACTGAGTCTGGCCTGGCCGAGCTCGTCCGCGATCGCGGTCTCCAGGCTGGGCTCCCGGGCCGCATTCACCCTCACATGTTCCGCCACGCCTACGCTCACATGATGCTCGCGGGCGGCATGCAGGAGACCGACCTCATGGCCGTCGTGGGCTGGCGCAGCCGGGACATGGTCGCTCGGTACGCCGCGTCGACACGGGCGGAGCGCGCGATTGCTGCGGCGCGCGCGCTTAGCCCAGTCGATCGACTGGGCGACGGTCGTCAATGAGGCGGCTACCGAGACGTCGCATCCACTGGGTCGACAAGGAAGGCAGCGACAGCGCGGTGCCGTGGGGTGCGTGCGACCTCGAAACGCATCGCCTCTTCGACGCCCGGTCAGGACACAGGCCACCGCCTTCACGGCCCGTGCCCGGGGTTGCTGCCGCTGGCACGCTTGGAGACGTGCTGACGCATCGGTGGGCCGAGGCCAGGCAGAAGATCTTGGATCTCGCCGACGAGGAATTCCGGTGGGCCGCCGGCTTCGCCATCGCCTCGGGTCACCTTGGGATTGATGGGATCCTCGCGGCGGTGACGGCGCGTCGAATGGCCCGGCAGGTGCGCTTTGACCTATCGGACGACGACTTCGTGCAACTGCTGGGAATGATCACATTCGCCGGGAATCGGTCCCCAAGCTCGGACGAAATCGTTGCCCGGCTGAACGCTCTCCGGCCTCCGATGATCGTGCGCCCGCGCGAGGTGAGCCGGCAGTGGCTGCGCCTCGAGCAGGCACTTACGAGGTTGTGGGCGGCCGGCATCTTCGCCCCGACCCAGGCCGAACTCGCCGAGAACTGCGAGCCTCAGATCGCCGAACGCACGCTACGCGGCTGGCTGAAGCGGGAGCCGGGCCTTCGCGATCTGATGCCTTGGCTCCGGGCGGACTGACGCGGAATTTGCCGGCGATTGACCGGTTTCTAGCCTAGGCCAGCAAACGCCGGCCCCCGACGATAGCCGGGTGCAGAAG
>JACQEF010000222.1 GCA_016200745.1 Chloroflexota bacterium
GTCGCCAACCTGCCGTACCACATCACCAGCCCGATCCTCCACGCCCTCCTTGGCCGCCCGCCCCGGCCCGACCGGCTCATCCTGATGGTCCAGCGCGAGGTTGCCGAACGGATCGCGGCGCCGCCCGGCCGGATGAGCTACCTGTCGGTGTTCGTGCAGTACCACGCCCGCGTCCGGATCGCCTTCGGCGTGCCGGGGACCGCGTTCGAGCCGGAGCCCGCGGTCGAGTCGGCGGTGATCGTCGTCGAGCCGTACGACGCCGACGATCGCCTCGACGCGGACGCCGAGGACGAGCTGTGGCGGTTGGTCCAGGCCGCCTTCCGCGAGCGTCGCAAGATGATCCACAACGTCCTGGCGCGCCAGCTGCCGCTCGATGCGGGCCGTGTCGCGACCGCGCTCGCGACGGCCGCGATCGATCCCGACCGGCGCCCGCAGACACTGGCGGTCGGCGAGTGGCTGGCCCTGCGCGAGGCGCTCGGCCCGATCGGACCGGATCGTCGCGGGCGCTCGGGGGAGTCATCCCCGTGACCGGCCCGGCGTCCGACCCGACGCGTCGCCTGATGCCGGTCCTGCGCCTGGCTCCGGCGAAGCTGAACCTCACGCTCGCCGTCATCGGTCGCCGGCCGGACGGCTTTCACGTGCTGCACTCGGTCTTCGCGCCGCTCGCGCTGGCCGACCGCCTGAGCCTCGGCCCGGCGGCCGGGGGTCCCGACACCCTCCATGTGGCCGGGTTCGACGCGGGCCCCGTCGGGGACAACCTGGTGCTCCGGGCGATCGTGGCCACGCGGTTCGCCGTCGGCGGCGGGTGGCCCGGCGGCCCGAGGCCGGCCCCGTCGCTGGCGGCGCGGCTCGAGAAGCACATCCCGGTGGCCGCCGGGCTCGCCGGTGGGTCCTCGGACGCTGCCGCGGCCATGGACGGTGCGCTCGAGGCGTGGGGCGCGGAGCTGGCGCCGGACGTGCGACACGCGATCGCGGCCCGGCTCGGGTCCGACGTCCCGTTCTTCCTGGCCGGCGGCCCGGCCCTGGTCGAAGGGCGCGGCGAGTCGGTCGTGCCGTTGCTCGGGCTCGGTACCGGTCCCGGCGTGGTGCTGGTGACGCCGGCCATCCCGGTCGCCACGCCGGAGGTCTTCGCGGTGTTCGACGGGTTGGGCGGCCGCGGCAGCGGGTCCACCCGGATGTCGTCGGCGCATCTGGCCGAGGAGCTCCGCTCCGGGCTCAGCGCGGCCGACCTGGTCGCGCGGGCCGGCGCACTGACCGTGGCCAACGACCTGCTCCAGTCGGCCCTCGTCCTCGTCCCCGAGCTCGTCCCGTTCCGGCGCGCGCTGAGCCACCTGCTGGCGCGCCCGATCGGGCTGTCCGGCTCTGGTCCGACCCTCTGGGCGCTCTATCCTTCCGAGGCGGAGGCCGCCGTCGCCGCCGACGCGGTCCGCGTGGCGGTCGGCGATGGGCGCCTTCCGGCGCCGGGCTCTGCCGCGCCGTTCGTCACCGCCACCAGGATCCTGACCGGCAGACACGAGGAGAAGGAGCCATGACCCGCCGAGCCATCTCGACCACCGGCGCCCCGGCCGCCATCGGGCCGTACAGCCAGGCGATCGCCACCGAGGGCCTGCTGTTCACCGCCGGCCAGGCGGCGCTCGACCCGGCGACCGGTCAGCTCGTCGAGGGCGGCATCGAAGCCGAGACCGAGCGCGTCCTGGCCAACCTGACCTCCGTGCTCGACGCGGCCGGCTGCTCCTGGGGCGACGTGGTCAAGACCACCATCTTCCTCGTCGACATGGCCGACTTCGCCACGGTCAACGCGATCTACGGCCGCTACATGTCCGACCCGCCGCCGGCCCGATCCACGGTCGGCGTCGCGGCGCTGCCGAAGGGCGCCCGGGTCGAGATCGAGGCCGTCGCCAGGCTGCGCGGCTGACCGTGGCCTTGGTTGACACCCGCCGCGAGGCCAACCTACGATGCCCCGACCCGCTCATGACTGCTGACTCTTCTTCGCCGGGACGCGACCGACTCGACGGCGATCTCCGCCGCTCCACGGCGCCCGACCTCTCGTGAACCCCCCAAGTCCAGGGTCGACGACGGGCACCGTCGCCATCGTCATGGCCGCGGGCCTCGGCACGCGGATGCGCTCCGCGACGCCGAAGGTGCTCCATCCGCTGTGCGGCCGCCCGATGCTCGCCTACGTCCTCGACGCGTGGGCCGCGACGGCGGACGGCGCCGCGGCGGGCCCCCCGGTCGTGGTCTACTCGCTGCCGGTCGAGGCCGTCGTGGCGGCATTCGACGGACAGGCGACGTTTGCGCTCCAGGAGGAACCGCGCGGGACGGGCGACGCGGTCCGTGCCGCGCTGGCCGTGATCCCCGAAGCAGTGACCGAGATCCTGGTCCTGTCCGGCGACGTCCCGCTCGTCACGGGCGCGGACCTCGATGCGGTCCTCGAAGGCCGCCGCGCCGACGACGCGGCGATCGCGCTGGCGAGCGTGTTCGCCGCCGACCCGGCGCGGCTCGGACGGGTCGTGCGCGGCGAGTTCGGCACGGTCGAGCGGATCACCGAGGCCAAGGATGCTACGCCCGAGGAGCTCGCCGGCAACGAGACGAACGCCGGCCTCTACGCGTTCGATGCCGCCTGGCTGCGCCGCCGGATCGGGGCGCTCGCGCCTTCGCCGGTCACCGGCGAGCTCTACCTGACGGATCTCGTGAAGCTCGCGCGGGAAGACGGCCGGATTGTGGCCGCGATCGAGTTCGAGGACGACGGGCGGTTCGACGGGATCAACGACCGCTCGCAGCTGGCAGCCGCCGAATGGAGCCTGCGCGTCCGGCTCAACGAAGCGCACATGGCCAACGGCGTCACCATGCGCGACCCGTCCACGGTCTACCTCGACTGGACGGTCGGGCTCGGCACGGATGTCACCCTCGAGCCCAACGTCATCCTGCGCGGCTCGACCATGGTCGGGGACGGCAGCGTGATCGGGGCCGGGAGCCAGCTGCTCGACGCGACGATCGGGCGCGGCGCGCGGGTCTGGGCCAGCGTCGTCGAGTCGTCGACCGTCGAGGACGGGGCGACGGTCGGGCCGTTCAGCCACCTGCGACCGGGCAGCGTGGTCGGGGCCGGTGCCGAGGTGGGCAACTACGCGGAACTCAAGAACGCCCACCTCGGTGCGGGGTCGAAGCAGCACCACATGAGCTACCTCGGCGACGCCGAGATCGGCCCGGGTGCCAACATCGGCGCCGGCGCCATCACCGCCAACTACGACGGGACGCGCAAGCACCGGACGACGATCGGCGAGGGTGCGTTCATCGGCGTCGATACGATGCTCGTCGCGCCGGTGTCGGTCG
Organism: Chloroflexota bacterium; assembly: GCA_016200745.1. Taxonomy (GTDB): domain Bacteria; phylum Chloroflexota; class Limnocylindria; order Limnocylindrales; family CSP1-4; genus SPCO01. The sequence continues at coordinate 3,331 of JACQEF010000222.1, forward strand.
GTGACGGGGCCAGGACCGGGGCGGGTGCCGTCGTCACCCGGGACGTGCCTGCCGGCAAGCTCGCCGTCGGCGTGCCGGCCCGGATCCGCGAGCCACGGAGCAGGCCGCCCGAGCACGCGGCCGAATAGATGGACACGCTCCTCCAGCTGCTCGTGATCGTGATCCTGACGCTCCTCGAGGGCGTCTTCGTGGCGGCCGAGATCGCGCTGGTGACGATGCGCCGCACCCGGATCGACCAGCTCGCCGACGAAGGCAACCGCAACGCCTCGCGGGTCAGGCGCCTGATCGCACAGCCCGGCCGGTTCCTGGCGGTCACCCAGATCGGCCTGACCTTCATCGGGTTTCTCGCCTCGGCCTACGCTGCCGTCAACCTCACGGTCAGCCTGACCGGGGCCTTCGAGGGCACCGGGATCTCGTTCCTCGTCTCGTCGGGCGAGGGGCTGGCGCTGATCATCGTGACGCTGCTGCTCGCGCTGTTCACGATCGTCTTCGGCGAGCTCGTGCCCAAGAGCCTGGCGCTCGCCCATACGGAACGCTTCGCGCTTGGCCTCAGCGGGTTCGTCGAGATCCTCCTCCGGGGCTTCGGGCCGCTCGTCACGGCGCTGGCCGCGGTGACCAACAGCGTCTCGCGCGCCCTGGGTGCCGGCGACCAGTCGCAGGGCGTGATGAGCACCGAGGAACTCAGCCTCCTGGTCGAGCGCGGCGGGGAGCAGGGGATCCTGGAAGCCGAGGAGGAGCAGATGATCCAGGCGGTCATCGAGCTCGGCGACCAGCGCATCCACGAGGTCATGGTCCCGCGCATCGCGATGATCA
>JACQEF010000223.1 GCA_016200745.1 Chloroflexota bacterium
ACGCAGGGAGGGTGCGTCAGAGGCAATCGAGCGACGCTCCCGCCGGCCGGATCGCCGATTCCTTGCGCCGGCAATCGAGGCGCACGACCGACGGAAATTCCCGGCCGTCCGGCGACGACTGGTGCACGAGACGCAAGTCAGGGATTCAGCGGCGCGCACGCCCGGTCGCGGCATCCAGTGCCGACTCCGCTCGCCGCCGCGTCTCGGTCGCGCCGTCGGAGGTTTCGACCACCCGCGTGGCGAACGGTCGCAGCCGCGTCGCGATGTCGCCCTGGGCCCCGAGCCGCTGATCCGCGTCCGCGTCGGATGACCCGCGGCCGACGAGCCGAGCGCGCTGCTCGTGCGGATCGCAGGTCACCAGCCAGACCTCGTCACACAGGGCCGCGAGGCCGCCCTCGACGAGCTTGATCGCCTCGACGACGACCGCCGCGGCCCCGGCGGCGTCGGCCGCCTCGATCGCGGCCAGGATCCGGGGCCTGACCGCCGGGTGGACGATCGCCTCGAGGTCGGCGAGCGCCGCCGAATCCGCGAACACGATGCGGCCGAGCGCCGCCCGGTCGAGCGAACCGTTGGCCTGGACCAGCTCGCGACCGAACCGCGCGAGCACGGCCTCGAGCGCCGGCTCGCCCGGATCGAGGACGTCGCCTGCCACCCGGTCGGCATCGATCACGACGACGCCGTCCCGCTCCCCCAGCCAGCCGGCAACCGTCGACTTGCCGCAGCCGATCGGCCCGGTGATTCCGATGCGCACCGCACGCCGACCGGGCTCCACAGGCTCCGCGCTCACGGCGCCCGCTCCTCGAGCTCGAGCCAGGCGTCCTCCGCGGCCGCCAGCGCCACCTCGATGTCCGCCAGCTCGCTGGTGACCCGCCGCATCTCCACGAAGTTGGCCGCGACCGACGGGTCCGCCATCGCCAGCTCCAGGTGGTTCTTGCGCAGGTGCAACCGGGTCAGGTCGCCCTCGACCGCCAGCTTCTGCCGCCGGTAGGCGTCCTTCGACAGCTTGTCTCGGCGCTTCGGTCGCCCGGGCGTGGGAGCCGGCTCGGCGACCGCGACATTGTCGGTCGGATGGCCCGGCCCCGTCGCCGCGGCCGATCGCGAACCGACAACCGCGCCGCCCGGTCGCCGGCTCCCGCCGCGAAGCCGTGCCGCCTCCACCTCGAGCGCGCCGGCTACGGTCCAGCCGCCGGCGATCGCCGCCCGCCAGGCGCGATAGCCGCCGTCGAACGGAGCCGCCGCTCCCTTGTCAACGACCCATAGCTTCTCGCACACCGTCTCGAGCAGCCGCCGGTCGTGCGACACGACCAGGAGCGTCGCCGGTGAGGTGGCCATGAACGCCTCGATCGCCTCGCGCGCCGGGATGTCGAGGTGGTTGGTGGGCTCGTCGAGCAGCAGCAGGTTGGAGGCCTGGATCCCGAGCAACGCCAGCTCCAGGCGCGAGCGCTCCCCGCCGGACAGCGAGCGGACCTCCTTGAACGCGTCGTCGCCACGGAACAGGAAACGGGCAAGATAGCTCCGCGCCTCGCCGGCCGTGACTGGGACCGCCTCGAGCAGCGCGTCGAGCACGGTGGCGCCCGGGATCGCGGCGTCGCGCAGCTGCGCCAGGTAGCCGAGCTGGACCGCGTTGCCGAAGCCGATCGACCCGTCGAGCGGCGGCAGGTCCCCGGCGATCGTCCGAAGCAGCGTGGTCTTCCCCGCCCCGTTGGGGCCGACGATCCCGATCCGCTCGCCACGCTGGGCGGCCAGGAACGGCACCCGGGCGACCAGGTGCGGCTCCGCCGCGGGACGCCCGTCCGCGTCCACGGCACCGCGACCTGGCAGGTAACCGACGGCCAGGCCCTCGATCCGGACGACGATCTCGCCCGATCGCGACGGTCCGCTCCCCACCAGTGCCTCGGTCGGGATGGCCAGCCGGCGGCCGGCCCGCGGCGCCTCGCGTCGCTCCGCCTCGAGGCGCTCCAGCCGCGATTCGTGCTCGTGCATCTTGCTGAACTTGCGATGGCTCCGGTACCGCTGGACGAGCTCGCGCTCCCGGGCGATCGCCTCCGCCCGCGTCTCGACGTCCTTGACCATCCGCGCGTCGCGCTCGACCCGCTGCCGGTGGTACGCCGAGTAGTCGCCGCGGAAGGCGGTCAACTGCCGATCGCGCAGCTCCCAGACCCGTGTCACCGTCGCGTCGAGGAACGCGCGGTCGTGCGAGGCGACCAGCAGTGAGCCGGCCCGTCGGCGGAGGTGCTCCTCGAGCCATTCGAGCGCGTCCAGGTCCAGGTGGTTCGTCGGTTCGTCCAGCAGCAGCAGGTCCGGGTTGGCGACGACCAGGCGCGCCAGCGACGCCCGGGTCTGCTCGCCGCCCGACAGCGCCGACGGCGGCTTGGCCCACTCGTCGCGGCTGAACCCGAGTCCGCTCAGTGCCGTGTCGACCCGCTGGTCGAGCGTATAGCCGCCGAGCAGCTCGTATTCGTGCTGGAGCTCGGCGTACGAGGCCTGGGTGACCCGTCCCTCGCGCTCGTAGGCCGCAAGCCGTTCGGCCATCAGGTCGAGGTGCGACGCGCCGGTCCGAACCGCGGTTCGCAGGTCCGGCGAGGCCATGAACGCCGCGTCGAAGTGCGCCTCCTGCGCGAGCAGCCCGAGGGTCAGGCCGCGCTTCCGGTGAACCTCGCCACGGTCCGGCTCATCCCGCCCGGCCGCGAGCCGCAGGAGCGTGGTCTTCCCGGCGCCGTTGGGCCCGACCAGGCCGATCCGGTCGCCCAGCGCGATTGACGCGGTGACGGAATCGAGGATGACGAACGTGCCCACCTCGCGACTCACACCCGACAGCCGGAGGATGCTCATGGCTTGTCGCCCGGCACGGTGAACGACGCCCGCGCCGCCGCCCGGCGGGTCGCGGCGGCCCGCCGGGTCCGCTCTGAGCGTGCCCGTGACTGCGCTCGGGCCGCTTCGCCCGGCGTGATCCCGACGACGCCGTCGCCCGGGAGGTCCGTCCAGCGTCGGCCGGCGCGCCGCCGGCCGCCGGTCATCGTCCGCAGGATCGCGGCCGACGGCTTGCGGTCCGTTGGCGACAGCCGCTGGCACCACGAACAGAAATGGGTCGACCGCGCCCCGATGACGATTCGCTTGATCGGCCGGCCACATCGCGGGCACGGCTCGCCGGTCCGCTGGTAGACCTGGAGCCGCTCCTGCATCGACCCGTCGCCGTCGGGGGCGGTGTAGTCGTCGATCGAGCTCCCACGCCGTTCGACGGCCTCGGCGAGGATCGAGCGCAGGTTCTCGTACAGGCGGCGCTCGTCGGGCGGTCGGAGCGTCGCGACCGATCGGAGCGGGTGCAGCCGCGCCGCCCACAGCGCCTCGTCCGCGTAGATGTTGCCGACCCCTGCCAGGAACGACTGGTCGAGCAGCAACGGCTTGAGCCGGCCCTTGCGCCGGCGCAGGCGGCTCCGGAAGTCGCGCACCGTGAAGGCCGCGTCGAGCGGTTCCGGGCCCAACCCGGCGAAGACGGCGGCACCGCCGACCTCCGCGACCAGCTCACCGGTGGCGGGGTCACGGCCGTAGAGCCCGACCTTGCCGAACTTGCGGATGTCGCGGAACCGGAGCTCGCGCCCGTCGGCGAGCTCGAGCGCCAGGCGGACGTACGGGTCGACCGGCAGCTCTCCGGGCACGACGAACAGCTGCCACGTCATCTTGAGGTGCACGGTCAGTGCCGCTCCCCCGGACAGGTCGATCACCAGGAGCTTGGCGCGCCGCCCGACG
>JACQEF010000224.1 GCA_016200745.1 Chloroflexota bacterium
AAGTGCGCTCGCTCCGCTGCTCGGGTGCCGGCTTGGCCTCGACCCCCCGCGCGGCGCGCTAGGACCCAATCGGTCCAGAAGGCCCGCATTGGCCGCCCGGCGCCCGTCGCCTTGGGAGGCCATCCGCGGTAGACTGCGCGAGCCGTGCTAGGCGGGGAACTAGCGGTGCCCTGTACCTGCAATCCGCTCCAGCAGGGCTGAATTCCCTCCCGAGGTCTCCGCTCTCGAACGCCGCCCGACGAGCGACGTTGAGGACCGGGTCCCGCGCAGCGGCGAACCGCGAACCGTGTCAGGTCCGGAAGGAAGCAGCACTAAGCGATCATCGTCGGGTGCCGCGGAACGGCCTGGTCCGAGCCGCTCGTCATGGTGGGCACGGGAGTCCCGGGGTCGACGGAGGGTGCACGGCATAGCCATCTCGCACGCCCGCGTTCGGAGGAGGTCGTGACCTCGACGGTCCCGCATCAGGCGCTCTATCGCCGCTGGCGCGCCCAGACCTTCGCCGACATCGTCGGGCAACAGGCGGTGGTCGAGACCCTGCGCAACGCCGTCCGATCCGATCGCGTCGGGCACGGGATCCTGTTCGTCGGGCCGCGCGGGACGGGCAAGACCTCGCTCGCGCGCATCCTGGCCAAGGCGCTGAACTGCACCAACCTCCAGGACGGCGATCCGTGCGACGCCTGCCCGTCCTGCGTCTCCATCCGGGAAGGGACGACCCTCGACCTGATCGAGATCGACGCGGCGAGCAACAACGGCATCGACAGCGTGCGGAGCCTGCGCGAGCGCCTGCCCTATCCGCCCGGCCAGCTCCGCAAGAAGGTCTACATCCTCGACGAGGCGCACCAGATCACCGGTCCGGCCTGGAACGCCCTGCTCAAGTCGATCGAGGAGCCACCGCCGTTCGTCGTCTTCATGTTCGCCTCGACGGAGCCGTCGGGGTTTCCGCCGGCCATCCTGTCGCGCCTGCAGCGCTTCGACGTCCGCCGGCTGACGATCCCGGAGATCGAGGGCAAGCTGACCCGGATCCTCGCGGCCGATGGCCGGCTGGCCGATCCCGCCGCGGTTCGCCTGATCGCCCGGCTCGCCGCCGGCGGCATGCGCGACGCCGAGTCGATGCTGGACCAGCTCCTCTCCGCGGCCCCCGACCGGATCGGCGAAGCCCACGTCCGCGATCTGCTCGGCCTGGCCGATGCCGAGGTGGTCGACGCCTTCGTCGGGTTCCTGGTCCGTGGTGACGCGGCGGGTGGGGTCGCGCTTCTCGACCAGCTCGACGAGCGGGGGCGCGACCTGCGGGCCCTGCTCGACCAGGTCGTCGACGCCATCCGCCTCGAACTCGTGGCCGGTCTCCACGATCCGTCGAGGGCCGGGCACGATCCCGCCGCCCTGGCCGCCGCCGGTCGTCGGCTGGCCGCGATCGATCCCAATCGCGTCGGCATCGGCGGCCTCCGCTTCCAGCTCGAGCTCGCGCTGTTCGCCCCATCCGCGACCGAACGCGGCCCGCAGCCGTCCCTCGCAATGGCTCCGTCCGCCTCGACGGCCGTGGCCGCCCCGACCGGCACGGCCACCACGCCCGCCGTCCGGCAGGGACCCGGACACCCGGCGTCGCCGGTCGCCACCTCCGATCCGGCGGATGCCGCGACCCCGGCGCCTGCCCGGCCCGGACCGACTCGGACCGTCCAGCTGGCGCCCGCGGCCGCTCCGACACACACGGCCGCCCCGACGCCGGATGACGCACCCCCCGTCGCGTCGCCGGCCGGCTCGCCGGCGCCGGCCGCGCGTCCCGTCGGCGGTAGTCCGGACCTCGATCGGCTCGCCGGCGGGTGGATTGAGGTCGTCGCGTCGGTCGGACCGGCGACCCGCGCCGTCATCAACGAATGCCGGCCGCTGTCGGTCGAGGGCAACGTCGTGACCCTGGGCTTTCCCGAGGCGAAGGCCTTCCTCAAGGATGTCGCCGCCAGGAAGGCGAAGGAGCTCGACGCCGCGGTCGGCGCCTTCCTCGGGCGCTCCGTCAACGTTCGGTGCGTGGCCACCAACGTCGAGCTCCCGCTGCCGCCGACGACGGACGCGGACCTCGTGCTCGCCGAGGCGCGGCGGATCTTCGCCGACGACATCGTCGAGATCGGCGAGGTCAGCTGAGGGCCGGCGCCGCCAGCGCGGCCGTGCGAGCAGCCGGGCTGCAGTACCGACCTCGTTGCTGCAGACTGACCCCGATCGAACTGGACGGAGGAGACGCCCGTGGGCATGGCGAACTTGCAGCGAATGGCGCAGCAGATGCAGCAGGAGATGCTGCGGGTCCAGGCCGAGCTGGAATCGGCCACGGTCGACGGCTCGGCCGGGGGCGGCGTCGTCACCGCGGTCGTGACCGGCAAGCAGGAACTCGTCTCCGTGACCATCGATCCCTCGGCCGTCGATCCGGACGATGTCGAGATGCTCCAGGACCTGGTCGTTGCCGCCATCAACGACGCACTCCGCGCCTCGCGCGCGCTCGCGGAGCAGAAGATGTCGGCGGTCACCGGCGGCCTCCGGCTCCCGGGCATGTAGCGGGACGGCACCCGCCAGGTGGTCACACCCGTCATCGAACCCGTCGCTCGCCTGATCGAGGCGTTCGCGCGCCTGCCCGGCATCGGACCCAAGACCGCCCAGCGGTTGACCTACCACCTCCTCCGAGCACCCGACGCCGAAGCCCGGACGCTGGCCGGGGCGCTCGTCGCCGTCCGCGACCAGGTCGTCTTCTGCGACCGCTGCTTCAACATCTCGGACCAGCCGCTCTGCCCGATCTGTCGCGACCCCGGGCGCGACGAGACGCGACTGTGCGTGGTCGAGGAGCCGCTGGACGTCCTGGCCATCGAGCGGACCGGCGAGTTCAGGGGGCGATACCACGTGCTCCACGGTGCGATCTCGCCGATCGACGGCATCGGGCCGGACCGCCTGCGGGTCCGCGAGCTGCTCGAACGTGCCGACCAGGCGGCGCGGAACGGTGCGCCGTTCGTGGAGGTCATCATGGCCACCAATCCGACGCTCGAGGGGGAGGCGACCGCGATGTACCTGGCCGAGCGCCTCGATTCGGTGGTCGGCACGGTCAGCCGGATCGCCCGCGGCCTGCCCGTCGGCGGAGACCTGGAGTACGCCGACGAGGTGACCCTGATCCGCTCCTTCCAGGGCCGGCGGGCGGTCTGAGGCGATGAGCAACCTGGTCTTCGAGATCCTGCTCCGCCTCGCGAAGGCAGGGGCCGCGGCCATGGTCGGCCTCGTGGTCTACGTGGTGGCGGTCGGTGTCCTGGGCGCGACGGGATCCGTCGAGCTCGCGCTGCTCTGCTGGCTGTCCGGCGCGGCCTTCATCGTGCTGGTCGAGACGAGCCCCATCTGAGCGACCGGCCTGCCTCCGCCGGGGCGTTTGACAGGCCGCCGGGAGGTCCATACCATTCGCCCTCGTGCCGCCTCCCGAGGAGGTCGCATGGGTGGGTCCGGAAGCCCGGATCCATCAGGTCGTCAGGTTGAGTAGGTCCGGAGAGGTTCGTTACAGCGGTCGGCAGGAGGAGAGCCCTCGGTACGCTGGTGGTGTTCAGAACATCAGCAGCACCGGAGGGCTCTCGATGGCGAAGTCTACGCGGCACCGGCGACGGCACCAGCAGATCG
>JACQEF010000207.1 GCA_016200745.1 Chloroflexota bacterium
TCCTCGAGCGCGGCCTCGGCACCCTCGTGGTCGCCCGATTCCCAGAGATACCACCGCAGCCGTTCATGGATGGTTGCCTGGCGGCGCGTATCGGCGGCCTGCCCCAGCTCCCTGAGCGCACGTCGCGCGAGGTCGACGGCCGCGATGGGATCGCCCGCCAGCACGGCGGCATCGGCCGCTCGCTGCAGCAGCTCGACGCGATCGAGCCCCGGAGGCCACGACGGGACCGGGACCGTCTCGGAGATCTCGAACGCGAGCTCGAAGCCGTGCCGCGCGTCGGCGAACGCGTATCGACGTTCGGCCTCGAGTCCGGCCACGACTGCCGCGGGCAGGGCCCGGTCGGGACGCTCCGCGGTCAGCCAGTGGCGGGCGATCTCCCCGGAGACGATCGCCGCCCGCCCGGTCCGCTCGAGCGCCTCGGCGCAGGCGGCATGCAGACGGCGGCGCTCGCCCGGCAGCAGCTCGGCCTCGGTCGCCTCCTGGAGCAGGCGGTGGCGGAAAGCGTAGCGGACCGGGGCTCGCGCGCTTCGCACCAGGAGTCCCCGCTCGGTGGCCTCCCGGAGGGCGGCCACGACGTCCCCGGCGGGCACTCCGGCGACGGTCGCGACGAGCTCATCGTCGATCTCGCTGCCGACCAGCGAGGCAACGCGCAGCACGTTTCGGGTTGCCTGGCTGACGGTCCCGAGCCTCGCGCGGAGCAGGTCGCCGAGCACCGGGGAGACGGCCGCCGGGCCTCCCCGTCGCTCGGCTGCCAGGAGCTCCTCGGCGAAGAGCGGATTGCCGTCGCTCCGCTCGAGGACCCGGTCGACCAGCTCGACCGCCGGAGGCGCTCCGGTGATCGCCTCGATCAGGGCGAGGAGGTCGGCGCGGGAGAATCGGCCGAGATCGATGCGCTCGACACGCCGGGTCCGCTCGAGGTCGCCGAGGACCGCCAACGCTCGGTCGTCGTCGGCGAGCTCGTCGGCGCGAACCGTCACCACGAGCAGGAGCCGGCCCTCGCGGACCTCCCTGACGAGGTAGCTCAGGAGACTCAGGCTGGCTTCGTCGGCCAACTGGAGGTCCTCGATCGCGGCCACGACCGGACGGACCGCCTGCAGCCGGGTGGCGATCCCGAGGAAGAGTTCGAACAGGCGGGCGCGCGAGGCCATCCTCGTCTCAGCCGACTCGTCGCGACCGATCCGACCGGGCGCCGGCCCCAGCTCCGGAACGACATTCGCGAGTTCCCGACGCGCCGGACCCAGCACGGTCGCGAGGCGATCCGGATCCAGCTGGTCCCCGAGATCGCGGAACAGCTCGGCAAACGGCGCGTAGGGCGCGTGGTCGCCGTGGGCCGGGACGCAGTGGCCGACGAGGATGAGCGCCCGGTCCCGGAGTCGCGCCTCCAGCTCCTCGAGCAGTCTCGTCTTGCCGATGCCGGCCTCCCCGCCGACGACCACCAGGGATGGCTGGCCGGCCGAGGCCCGGACGAAGGCGGCGTCGAGGAGACCGATCTCGCTCGAACGGGCGATGAACACCGGGCTGGAGTCAACCATCGCGCGCAGAGCATACGAGTCCCCGCGCGGCGGTTTCAGGGTCGTGGGCCCGGGCGTGCCTGGCGCCCGAGCGAGGCCGGTCGCACCGAGCCCGAGTCCCCGACAGTTCATGACAAACGCCTCTGGAAGCCCTCGACGACGACGCCCATCCTCGCGCCGGAGTCGCGCCTTCGAAGCCGGCCACAGTGCGTCCAGGGAGTCGTCGCCATGCAACGCGGCCACAGGATCACGCAGCTGCCGTCGCTGGAGATGCCGGCCCGCTTCGACCCGTCGGGGATCCCGTGCGTCGATTCGGGTCGCGCGAACCCGCGCCCGCACCGGCGGCACGCGCGCTCGCTTCCGGGGCTCGCCCCCACGTCCCTGATCGCCACCGTCGAGGAGGTGGTCGAGCGGGGTGAGGCCAACTGGCTCATCTGGGGATCCGTCGGCGATCGCCCGATCCTGTTCTGCGTCGCGGCCGCGGGGGCGGCCGAGATGATGAAGTCAGTGGCCGCAGGCGACATGGCGACCGCGATCATCGAGCCCTGGCAGCTGGTGCTCGAGCGGCTCGACTAGCGGCGCGCGGCCGGGCCGGCGGCCCGGAGCGGGAACGCCCCGGGCGCCGCCGACGCTACCGGAGCAGGACGGAGATCGCCTCGAGCGGGGCCGGGCTCGAGGCGGCGACCATCTCGGCCGCCGATCGGACCTTCGGTTCGAGCGCCGCGACATACGCGCGGGCGACCGGCTTCTTGCTCTCGGCGACGCGGGTGTCCCGCAGCAGCAGCCAGCCGCCGACGATGGCGATCGCCATCTCGACCAGGTCCACCGCGTAGTACTCCACCCGATCGCGCTCCGGCTGGCCCTTGAGCGCGCCGACGGCCTCGTCGAACCGCGCGGTGAGGTCCACCATGAGCGCCCGTTCCGTGGCCATGTCGGCCGGATAGTCGGCCGCCTGCCACTCGGCGAGGAGCGGGTCGAGCGAACGGTTGAGCAGCTTGCCGATCGCTGCGACGACCTGGAGCTGGCTCGTGCCCTCGTAGATGTTCGTGACCCGGACGTCCCGCAGGAGGCGCTCGATGTTGAACTCGCGCATGTAGCCCACGCCGCCGTGGACCTGCATGGCCTGGTTGCAGACGCGGTTGCCCATCTCGGTGGCGGCGTACTTGACCATCGGGGTAAGGGTCTCGGCGAGGGCCTGGCAGTGCTTGTGACGGGCGCGGATCCCTGGATCGCCCTCGGCGCCGCCCTCCCCCAGTGCGCGCTCGTGGACCTTCCAGAGATCGACCCAGCGCCCGGTCTCGGCCAGCAGCGCCCGCGTGGCCTCCAGCTCGACCTTCATCGAGAGGAGCAGGCGGGCCACGGCCGGCAGGCTCCGGATCGGCTTGCCGAACTGGACGCGCTCGCGGGCATACCGGTCGGCCTCCCGGAACGCCGCTTCGGCAATGCCCAGAGCCTGCGCCGCCACGGCGAGCCGGGCGCCGTTCATCAGGTTCATCGAGTAGCGCATGAGCCCGAACCGGCGCTTGCCGATGAGGATCGCCGGCGTGTTCGCGTACTGGATCTCGCACGTCGGGGAGGCGTGGATCCCGAGTTTGTTCTCGATCCGGCGGATCTTCACCGTGTCGTCGCGCTCGACGAGGAACAGCGACAGGCCGCGGGCGTCGGTCGAGCCCTCCTCGCTGCGTGCGAGGACCAGCGACACGTCCGCCAGACCGTTGGTGATGAAGCGCTTCACGCCGCTCAGGTACCAGCGACCGGTGGCCTCGTCGAGCGCGGCCCGCGTCGCCACCGCGCCCAGGTCCGAGCCGGCATCCGCCTCGGTCAGCACCATCGCCCCGGAAACCTCGCCGCGCGCGAACCGGGGCAGGACCCGAGCCTTCGTCTCCGGATCGCCGTACTCCTCGATCGACGAGGCGATCTCCTGCAGGCCGTAGACGGTCATGAGGCCGCTCTCCGCCCGGGCCACGATCTCGACCATCATCTGGTAGATCGACTCGGGCAGGTTCAGCCCGCCGTACTCGCGCGACAGCATCGCTCCCAAGAGCTCGGCCTGGCGCAGGGCGTCGATCGCATCCCGCGTGGCGGCGGCATAGGTGACCTCGCCGCTCGCGTAGTGCGCGCCCTCCTCGTCGGCCTCGGCCGCCCGTGGCGCCACCCGTTCGGCGCAGACCTCGCCGAGGACGTCGAGCACGATCCGGTAGGTGTCCATCGCGTCCGCGTAGTTGCGCGGCGCCGTGGGATAGACCGCCGACTGGGCGTAGTGATCCTCCTTGAGGTTCACCACCTCGCACAGGTCGAGCTGCTCGAGCCGGAACTGCAGGTCGGGGTTGTCGAGGAAGAAGTTGTCGCTCATTCGGCGTCTCGCTGGCTCATCGAGCGCTCGCGCACGGCCTTGATGATCATCGGCAGGACCTCGCGGGCGTCCCCCACGATCCGGTAATGCGCGATCTGGAACATCGGCGCGTTCGGGTCGGTATTGATCGCGATGATCTTGGACGACTGGTCCATCCCGGCCCGATGCTGGATGGCGCCCGAGATCCCCGCGGCGACGTACAGGCGCGGGCGAACGGTGGTTCCGGTCTGGCCGACCTGGTACTCGCGGCCGATCATCCCGGCGTCGACAGCTGCGCGCGAAGCGCCGACCTCGCCGCCCAGCAGGTTGGCCAGCTCCCGCAGCAGGGCGAACTCGTCGGCGTCGGAGATGCCGGCGCCGCCGGACACGA
>JACQEF010000013.1 GCA_016200745.1 Chloroflexota bacterium
CGAGGAAGATCGCGCCCCCCGATGCCGCAATGACCGTCCCGGCGATGACCAGGAGGAGGAGCCGTGGACGCGCGACGAGCGGGGCGAAGGAGGCCCGTGTCACGCCGCCACCGTCAGTTTGCCCTGCATCGTCGGGTTCGCCTTGCCGCCGCAGCAGATGTCGCAATACCAGCTGTAGGTGCCGGGCTTGACGGGCGCGGTGAACTCGAAGACCTTGGTGCTGAGCGGGCCGACCTTGATGTTGATGCCGAGCGCGTCGATCGCGAACTGATGCCAGCCGCCGCCGTCGCTGTGCATCGAGTCATCCATGCTGGCGACCTCGATCTTCACCTTCTGTCCCGTCTTGACCGTCAGCGCCTTGGGGTCAAACCCGCCCATGCTGGCGTGCACCTGGATCGCGGTCGTGTCCGTGGCGGCCGGGCCCTGGAGCCGGCTGACGACGAGGCCAATGGCGCCGACAGCGACGACCACGGTAATGACCCCAAAGAGGGCGAGCCGGAGTCGCCGCGGGATACGGCGCCCGGAAGCCTCGGTCTGCCCGGCTCGCGCCGCGGCACGACGGGCGGCCCGTGTCTGCACGGTCTCGGGGTGGTCGTGGGTGGGTTGGCCGGTCATCGTGTCGTCCTTCCTTGAAGAGCAATGCTGGTTTGCGCCGTCGTGCGGCGGTGAATGGCGAGCGACCCCCGACGGGACGCGCTCCGCCCAAGTGCTGTACGGAGCAGCCCATCGACCTCCGCCCGGGCCTCACGGCTCGGCAGGCAGTCGTGGAGCTCGAGCTCCACGAGTCGCACCAGGAGCGAGTCGAGCGAGCCTCGTGCCGCCAGCAGCTGCTGTGCCACCTGGGGAAATGGCTGGCTCGCGGCGATCATCGGCGCCAGTGCCGCCAGCTGCCCGCTCGCGCGCTGAGCGTGTCGAATGGCGGCAGAACGATCCGCAGACGTCGGGACGGTCATGGGCTCACGAATGCAGCGCCGGTCATGCCGGCGGCGGCGTGCCCTGGCAGCGAGCACGTGAACGTGTGCGTCCCCGGTTGGTCGAAGGTGAGCGTGACCGTGCGCGTCTCGCCCGGCGCCAGGATCGACTCGACCCCCCCGAGGCCGGGCATATGCAGCGACCCGAAGTTGAGGTCGTGCCGCTCATTGCCGCGATTCGTCAGCGTCACGGTGACCGGCACGCCGACCTTCGCGTCGATGCGGTTCGGGGAGAAGCGGAAGTCCTCGAGCACGATCGCGACCGAGCCATTTGCGCCGCCGCTGCCGCCGGACCAGCCGGTGATCGCGGCCACGAACACGAAGCCGATGATCACGAGCACGACGCTGAGCAGGAAACCAAACGCCTTCACACCAGGTCCTTGCTGAGGTTGGCGCCCAGCGTGGCCTCGGCTGCTGAACGGACGGTGAGCCGAACCTGAGATCCAGCTGAGAAGGTCGGCTGGCCTCCTTCCGGACGGACCCATGGGGTCGCGGCGCACGCGGTCGGCGATTCACCGTGGGGCCGTCGCAGCGAGACCGTGTCCAGGCCGGGGTCTTCGAGGGGTCGGCGGCCGATCGGGCACGGACCGTCGCCTGGTCTCACCGGCGATGGCACGCAGTTCAGCGATACGCGCCACAGAATCGCGCGCCTCGCTGGCACCTGCCTCGCCCTGGCGTCACGATGAAGGGGTAGGCCGTCGATCGGGTTCCGGCCACGGTCCACCCGCATGGAAGGAGATGGCGATGTCCTTTGAACCGTCGGTGCAGGGGTTCGGGGGCGAACAGATGACCGGACCGGCGGAGAGGCGGCCGTCCCAGCAGGGTGCCTCGCTGCCGGCGACCCTCCGACTGCAGATCCTCGCGACCGAGCACTGGAGCCTGCTGGCCACGCGCTCGATGACGTGGAACGAGTCGTTCAGCCGATCGAGCATGTTCCTGGCGACGCTTTCGGGATCGATCGTGGCCCTCGCGCTCGTCGCCCAGGCGACTTCATTCGGCCCGGAATTCCTCGTGGCGGCGCTGGTCATCCTGCCCGTCATCCTGTTCATCTGCCTGGCCACGTTCGTTCGCCTGGTGGCGGTCAACGGCGAGGATGTCCTGTGGGTGCAGGGCATGAACCGGCTTCGCCATGCCTACCTGGAGCTTGCCCCGGACATCGAGCAGTACCTCGTCTCCGGGTGGCATGACGACGAAGCAGGCGTCCTGCGGACCTTCGGCGCATCCCCCACTGGCCATCCGATCCACCACCACGTGTTCGTGACGACGCCCGCCGTCGTCGGAACGGTCGACGCCGTCCTGGGCGCCAGCGTGGCCGGGATCGTCGGCCACCACCTTGGGCTGGGCCTCAACCTGTCGCTCGGCCTGGCCGCGGCGACATTCCTGATCGTCGCGGGCGCGCTGGCGGCCTACCAGCTGCGATCCTTCGCCATCCGCGGTCGGATCGACGCCGTTCGATTCCCGACCCCGCCCTCGAGCGGATCGGTCGACGCTCCGGCCGGCCATACCCACGATCGAGGCGCGTCAGCCTGAGGTCCGGATGGGCAGCTCACTTCGCGCGCTGAGTCGGTGATTTCACCGATCGCGCTTCTCGCGGTTCTGCCGTAGCCGGCAGGACCGTTCGACTCCGAGGATGACGACGAGCGGCCGTCCGCCTGGCCGGCCAAGTCGAATCCAAGGAGATCAAGATGTCGCCACTCAACCGGCTAGGGCAGGCGGCCGCTCGCCATGCCCGGCTCGTCATCCTCATCTGGCTTGTCGCGACCGTCGGCGCGGTCGCGTTGGCCGGCGAGTTCGGGGGAACGTTCAACGATCGATACGTCCTGCCCGGAGCCCACTCCCAGCAGGCCACCGATCTCCTCGAGGAGAAGTTCCCCCAGGTCGCGGGGACGCGCGTCACGGTCGTGTTCCGAGCCCCTGACGGTACCTTCCGCGACCCCGGGGCGGCCGCCGCGATGACGGCAACGCTGGGCGCCATTGCGCGCCAGCCGGACGTCATCGGCGTGACGGATCCCCTGACTACGCCCGGTGCCGTCTCGGTCGATGCCACGATCGCCTACGCGGCAGTCCAGTACGACAAGGAGGCCGGGCAGCTCGCGCAACCCGCGGTCGATCGGCTCCAGGCGGCGGCTGGCAGCGGCCGGGCTGCCGGGCTCCAGGTGGAGTTCGGAGGCGAGCTGCTCGACTACGCGTCACCGTTGGCCGGGTCGGCCGGCGAGGGCGTCGGCCTGCTCGTGGCCGCCGTGATCCTGCTCATCGCCTTCGGCTCGGTGATGGCGGCCGGGTTGCCGATCCTGACCGCGATCGTCGCCTTGACCAGCGGCATCTCGCTCGTGGTCCTGCTCGCGGCAAAGGTCGAAGTCTCGACCGCCGCCCCGACGGTCGCGGCGATGCTCGGCCTGGGCGCGGGGATCGACTACGCGCTGTTCATCAGCAACCGCTTCCGCGAGCAACTGCGGAGCGGCCACTCGGTGGTCGAATCGGTCGGGATCGCGCTGGCGACAGCCGGTCGAGCCGTCCTGTTCGCCGGCTTGACGGTGGTCATCTCGATCCTCGGGCTGTGGCTCGCGGACTTCCCCTTCCTGACCTGGATGGCGACATCCGCCGTGTTCGCGGTGGCCGTCACCATCCTCGCGGCGATGACCCTGCTGCCCGCATTGCTTGGCCTGCTCGGACATCGCATCGAGCGATGGCACATCCCACAGTTCGGGCGGACCGCATCGGCCGCCACGTCGGACCGTTCCGGGACGCGGGGTTGGGCCGGCTGGACAAGCCGCGTCGTCGCCCGCCCGTGGCCGTATCTCCTCGCCAGCCTCGGGATCCTCCTGGTCCTGGCTGCGCCGATCCTCGATCTGCGCTCCGGCATGCCCGACCAGGGCAGTGCTTCTCCCGCAACCACGCAGCGGAAGGCGTACGACCTCCTCGCCCAGGGGTTCGGCGCGGGCATCAACGGGCCGATCCTCCTGGTCGTCGACCTGCCGCCCGGGGACACTCGGGTGCTCGAGTCCATCGTATCGAAGGTCGGTTCCGACCCGGACGTCGCCGCCGTGGCGCCTGCCCAGGTCAACGCCGCCGTTGACACGGCCATGATCGCCGTCGTGCCGAAGGCCGCCCCACAGTCCGCAACGACCGTCAAGCTGCTCGATCGCCTGACCGTTCAGGTGCTGCCCGCCGCGACGTCGGGGACGGGCGCGCAGGTGCACGTGGGCGGGGTCAACGCACTCTACGTGGACGTGGACGGCCGATCCGCCAGCCGGCTGCCACTCGTCGTCGGCGGCGTGATCGCCGTGTCGTTCCTGCTGCTGCTCCTGGCGTTCCGATCGATCGCCGTCGCCTTCACGGCGGCCGTTCTCAACATCCTCTCGCTGGGAGCCGCGTTCGGCGTCCTCGTGGCCGTCTTCCAGTGGGGCTGGGGCG
The DNA here is from genome assembly GCA_016200745.1 of Chloroflexota bacterium. Classification (GTDB taxonomy): domain Bacteria; phylum Chloroflexota; class Limnocylindria; order Limnocylindrales; family CSP1-4; genus SPCO01. The sequence goes on from JACQEF010000013.1 coordinate 4,386, forward strand.
TGAAGCTCGTCGGGCTCGACGAGGCGCTCCCGATCGCGTCGATCGTGCCGTTGTTCGTCTTCGCCATCCTCTTCGGGTTGTCGATGGACTACGAGGTCTTCCTGCTGTCCCGGATCCGCGAGGCATACACCGCCGGAGCCGACACTGGGGCCGCGATCGTCAGCGGGGTTGGATTGACGGCCCGGGTCATCACCTCGGCCGCGCTCGTGATGGTCGCGGTCTTCCTGTCCTTCGTGCCCGTCGACATGGTCTCCATCAAGATGATCGGCGTTGGACTTGCGACCGCGATCCTCGTCGACGCGACGATCGTCCGGGTCATCCTGTTGCCGGCGACCATGGCCATCCTGGGCCGAGCGAACTGGTGGATCCCGGGCTGGCTGGACCGGCGGCTGCCGCATCTCGCCCTCGAGCGTGCGGACACCGTGGCCGAAGGCTGACCTGCGCATCGGAGCGGTACCGGACCCGGGACATCCGGGTCCGGTACGCTGCCACCCGTGGACCATCCTCGTGAGAGCGTCACGGCTGTCATCATCGTCGCGACCGGAGCGCTCCGGCAGGCGGCGTGGCAGGCGCTTCTTGCGCACCAGCCGGGACTCGAGGTGGCCGGAATGACCGCTTTCGAAGGCGAACTGGCCCACCTCTTGCCGGCTGGCGGGCAGGTGGCCATCCTTCTGGATGTCGGTGCCATGGATGTCGGTCGCGCGGGAACGCTCGTGAACGCTGCGAACGGCGTTGGTGTCCTGGCCGTTCTCGACGAAATCGATCTGGCGACCATCGTTCCCCTGCTCAAGGCCGGGGTCATCGGTTGCGTACCGGCGGATTCTCCAAATGCCGATCTGGCGCGCGCGCTGGTCGCCGTCGGACGAGGGGAGATCGCCCTGCCGTCCTCGATTGCCGCGCGAGCGCTGGCCGAGCTCGCCAGGCCCGCCGCAGTGGACCGGCGGCCGACCGACGAGCTATCCGAGCGTGAGCGCGACGTCGTCCGACTCCTCGTCCGGGGTCAAACGAACAAGGACATGGCCCAGGCATTGTTCCTGAGTGTCCGGACCGTCGAGGCGCACCTGCGCAGCATCTATGCCAAGCTCGGCGTGCGGTCGCGAACAGAAGCAGTGCTCTGGGCGGTCCGCCAGAGCCCGGATGAAGGGGGCCGGGAATGACCTTCGGCACCGACCGCCGCGCGGTTGACCATCAGCCGCTCGACGGGTCCCTCGATGACCGGATGGATGGCCTGCCCAGTGGCCTCACACCGGTTGCCGTGGTTGGCACGTTGGCCGAATTCCGGTCCGAACCAACCCCGTACGATCTCGCCGCCCTCGTCGACTTCGTCCGCACGATCGGCCCGGACCTGCTGTGCCTCGACATGACCCTCGAGCAATGGCAGCGGCGGGACTTTGGTGGACTGCCGCCGGAGTACCGGGACGCCCTCCTGCCCCTCGCCCAACAGACCGACATCGTCGTCGTCCCGATCGGGGATGACGCGCAGCCCGGAGGGTCGACCGCGGTCGATGGCACGACGGGGGTGCCGGCAGGGCCGCGAAGGTGGCTGTTCGATCGCCTGCGCGCTGCGGTCGGGTCGCTACAGCGAGGCGCCGAAAGCCCGGTGGCTGTCGACCGGGGAGCACGCCACTGGATGGCGGAGCTCCTGTATCACCTCATGGACTGGCTGTCGGGCGGATCGTCGGCGCACCGTGGGCCCACAACGTCCCATGGCGCAATCGCCCACCGCGAGGCCCTCGCCGAGCGTGTCGCGGAGCTAGCCGGGCGCGACACGGGCCGGCGGATCCTCGTCGTCGTCAACGCCCGCTACTGCCACTACCTTCGTCGCGCCCTCGGGCGGCATCCGGAAGTCAGGCTGGTCCGCTACGCCGACCTGTGATCTGACCCGATGCGGCCCTACTCGTCGGCCCCGTGCGGCACGAACAGGAGGAGCATCAGGAGCCCAAACAGCCAGACGACCGCGACGAAGAGGCCCGCCGCGAGGGCGACCGCCGGTGTCCGCAAGTCGCCGCGGGCGGCGATCGAAACGAACCATCCGCCGGCCAGCCCCGACCAGAGGACCGCAAGGACGGCAATGGCGCGAACCGGCACCGCGCCCGGCTGCCGGTTGCCTGCGTCGCCGGCGCCGTTCATTCGGGGATCGTGCCGCCCGCCTCGACCCTGTCGCTCTGTCCCTCCGGTTGCCGCCCGGAACGCCGTCCGGCACCCCGGTCGCCGAGCGCGATCCAGATTCTGATCTGGCGCCCGAGATCCGACGCCTCGACATAGCCCAACCCGTCCGGACCGGTGACGAGCGCGAAGCCGTGCCGCGCGATCTCGGGGATCAACTCCACTGCGGGCAACGCCGGGCCGAGCAGCCGCAGCGAACCGAGCTGCACCATGGCCTCCGTCCCGCGTTCGTCGCGCGTCAGCGCGCCACGGGTCGTGAGCTGGCGCGGCCCGATTGCCCCGACGACACCGCCGCCGGCCTCCACGGCCACGACGGCGGTGTCCGTTCGCAACCGGGCCATGAGGTCACCGATCAGCTCATCGGGGGCAGCGTACGTCATGATCGGTCTGGAGACCTCTCCGGCGGTATGGGCGGCGAGGAAACGAGCTGTCGCGTCCTGCGGGCGATCCGAGCCGCGCGTCGGACGCGCAGGCCTGGCGGCACCCCGGCAGAGTCGACGATCCCAAGCAACAGCGCCCATCCGGGGAAGCCGGGGGCAGGGATGAGCGTGCCTGCGGCGATGACGACGTTCACGCTGAGCGCAAGGCTGGCGATCGCATGGGCGTACGTGGTGGGGTCAGCGGCGGCCGCCAGCTGCCAGGCGGCGACGGCAGCGGCCCCGGGCGCCAACAGGCCGGCCGCCACGGCGGTGAGGCGCCAGCGTGGCTGGATCGTTCCGGATGTCAATGGGTCCGGTCCTCTTCCCAGGAGCACGATCGCCTCGTGGCCGCCGCCGGCCCGGAGGATGACGCCCCGGAGGAGACGCACGCCGACGACGCTCAACGCGACGACATACAGCGCACCGATCGTGGCCACGAGGTCCTCACTTCCACCGGAGGCCGGGGAATGGCCGGGCACGTAGAACAGGGCCACGTAGATCGCCACAACGGCGGCGGGCCACAGCCAGCCGGACCCGACGGTGATCGGTCCGCCTGGCTGTTCGCTGTGCGAGGGGGCGGCCGTCGGATTCATGACCATGACCATGCACGGGCTCCCTGAACGGCGCCTGAGAGGCGGCGGAGAGGCATGTGAGAGTCCCTGAGCGATTGCCCCACCGGCTCTACGGGCGAAGCCCGATCGCAGCCTGGACGATCTCGGCGAGGGCCGGCGGGACCGGCCCATCCGAGGGTCGAGCGAAGCGGCGCCAGGCGTGCAGGACCTTGTCGTCGTGCGCTGCGATCCCGGCCGCCGCTTCGAAGTCGGGATCGAGCCGGATCGTCGGTGCCGACCCGGCCGCCCGGCGGATCTCGGCATCGAGCGCGGCCGAGGCGGGCCCGCGGTCGGCGTCGAACACGGCGACGAACGGGATCTCGAGCTCGCGCAGCAACCGCGCCGCCAGCGGCAGGTTCGACTTGCCGCCGACCTCGACGATCGCGATCCCCTCGGCATCGGGATCGTGACCCTGCGCGCGAAAGATGATCGGCAGCGACAGGCGTTCGGTCTGGCCCTCCACGAGAACGACCGCTCGAGCGAAGAACATCTCGCTCCGCTCGTGGTCGAACTCGGCTGCCAGGCGAACCCGCTCGGCGTCCGTGAGTGCCTGCGGGCTCGTCCGCCGTAGCGACCGGTGGCCGTGGCGCAGGTCGAGGCGGACGATCTCGTCGTGGTGGGCGGCGTCGACGAAGGCCGCGGAACGGGTCGAATAGACGACCTGGTTGCCGTCCTCGGAGAACTGTCGGAACAGTCGATAGAGGTAGCGCTGTGCCTGCGGGGTCAGGAGCAGCTCCGGTTCCTCGATCAGCAGCATCTCGCCGGAGAAGCAATCCGCGCAGCAGGCCTCGATCGCCGCCACGAGCGCCTCCGCGGCGGCGGCGTCGCTCGGCGGCTGACCGGCAGCCCCGTTCAGGCGAGCGCCGAGCCTTCCGGTGACGGCCACGGGCGGACGAGCGAACCGGTCGCGCGCTCGGAGGAACGTCATGGCAGGAAGCATCGGGATGGCATTCGCGGAGGGTTCGAAGGCCAGCGGCATGCCCGGCTTCCGGACGATGGAGACCCACTCGCCATTGACGCGCAGCCGGGCGGAAACCACCGCGGCGGCTCGCCCTCCGCCCGCCATGATCGGCGGACGTCCGGAGAGGAGCCAGGCGATCGACGACAGGAGCTGCGACTTCCCCGATCCGCGCGGCCCGACGAGCGCCGTGATCGGGCCGAGGTCGAGCTCGAGGTCCGGAAGTCCGGCCACGCCCGCGACGGCCACGCGGGCCAGCACGCAAGCCGACCCTGCCGTCGCCATTGAAGGGTCAGGCGCCGGCCGAGCCCCGGAAGCGCTCGGCACGCCAGACGAGGGCCAGCCCGATGAGACCGGCCAGCAGCGCGAGTGCGACGATCGCACCGGCCTCGGCCGCCCCGCGCGCACGGGACTCAGGCACGGCCTGGTCGGCCGGCGCCTGGGCCGCGATCCCACCGGCGGCCGCCTCCACCGACACGTCGCCGGTCAGCGTCTCGTCGCCGATCGCCTCGAAGCGGTAGGTCCCCCCGGGCAGCCGGGTCGGGAGGGTCACCGTCGTGACGAACGAGCCTGAGCTGTCGGTCCGGATCGTCGGGAACGGAATGACGATCCCCTGGCCGATCAGGACGATCACGCGGTCCTGATTGGGCTCGACGCCCGCGATGCTGATCGTGACGTCCTCGCCGGCCGTGGCGGGATTCGGGTCGACATTGACGCTGACGGTGTCGTGAGCCATGACGGCCGGCGCGACGAGGGCGAGCAGCAGCATCGCGGCCGGCATCGCAAGAATCGGCTTCCTGGGCAGCATCATTGATCTCCCTTGTGGCGACCTGCCAGGAGGGGGCCGATGAGGCCCATGGTGCCGACGATGATGAGGGGAAACCCCACGGCGAGGACGAGCGCCCAGGCGCCAGGTGATCCCCGGCCGAACGCTTCGGTCAGGCCGATCTCCGTCACGCCCATGCCCAGCGTGAGGATTGCCAGACGGACCAGCAGGGGACGCATCACATCTCCCCGACGTGACTCTTGACCGGTTCGATGGTCGCGTAGGCGACGAGCGCCACGAGCGCGACCAGTACGATGGCCCCGGCGATGATCAACGCGCGACGCCTGCCCGGAGCTCGATACCGACTCCGGTCGATGAACGGGACGAGGGCGAGTGCGCCGATGAGCAGGCCCGGCGCCCAGATCAGCGCCGGAAGGCCGAACCAGTCCTCGAACGGATAGAACGGCAGGAACATCCACCACGGCTTCGAAACCTCGATGCTCGGATCTGGCGCCGGACCGAGAGGCGCCTGGACGACGAGCGACAGCAGTGTGGTGACGGCCAGGATGACGAGCCCAAAGCCGACCATCCGGACCAGGTGGACCGCGAACGTCGAGCCCGCCTTCGAGGGCTCCGGCCCGCCGTCGACCGCAGCGTCGAAGTCGGCGGGCTGCGCCGAGATGCCGTGACGCTTGACGAGCAGGAAGTGGGCGATGAGGAGGAACGTTCCGAGCGCTGGCAGGATCACGACATGAGCGATGTACAGGCGCCCGACGATCGGCAGGCTGGCCGACAGGGTCGGCGAGAACCAGAACCCGAACGCGCCGAGCAGGTCACCGATCTCGACGTTGTGACCGAGCGCCTCGAACCCCTCCTGGTCCCACTTGAGGACGGTCCCGGTGAAGATCAGTCCGATCGTGATCGACAGCAATCCGAGCCCGATGAGCCAGTTGATCTCACGTGGCCGCTTGTACGCCCCGGTGACGAAGATGCGTCCGGTGTGCAGCAGCACGGTGGCCATGACGAGGTTCGCGGTCCAGAAATGGACGCCCCGGGCGATGTCGCCGAGGGGCGCCACGGTCATGATGTAGAGGACGCTTTCACGCGCCGCCTCGGGCGTCGGGTGATAGAACTGGGCAAGCCAGACACCGGTCGCGGCCAGGATGAGGAAGCCGAAGAAGGTAATCCCGCCGAGGATGTAGCCGATGCCGTTGGCATGGGCCGGCACGGGATAGGCGAGGCCGCTGATCCCGAGACGTTCATCGATGACCGACCAGGCGCGCCGCCAGCGTCCGGTGGGGATCTCCGTGGCTTCGGCGGTCATGGGGACGTTCCTCCGCTTCCTGAAGACGTTCGAGGGTCAGGGCAGCGACTGGTCGGCAAACCGGCCGGCTGCCGACTGGACAGGCGTCAACCTCGGGTGGCTCCAGGCCCGATGATAGAGGTCCGGAGCCGATCCGAGGAAGCCCGTACGTCGGATGGCGTCAGCCATCCACCACAGTCAAGGTCGCAGGGCGGGTGCAGCGATCGGCGCGTCCGTTGAGGGCACGGGCCGAGCGGCACGGATCTTGCGAAGGAATGTGAACGCGACGGCCGAGATCACGAGTTGAATGATCGGCATCAGGCTGTCGAGGTCGATGCCCTCATCGAACGGATCCGCGGCGATCAGCCACGGATGCGAGGATCCGTTGGCGAGGTGGAAGTTGATGTTCATGAGCATCGACGCCACGCCGGAGATGACGATCAGGACGAGGATGAGCTGACGTGCTCCGAGGCCGAGGCTCGCCCAGCGGGTCAGCCACAGCAGCGATGCCGCGATGAGGACGGCACCGAGCGCGAGTTCGCCGACCTGCACCAGCACGCCGAACAGCTCGGCGTTGGGGATCCCGGTGGTCTCGAGGAACGACTTGTACCAACCGGAGAGGCCGTCGGCCTTCTCGGTGAGCTCGTCGGCAAGGCCCGAGACGAACGTTCCGCTGGTCACCTTGCTGAAGCCTGATACCAGCCATTCGTAGCCGAGAAAGATCTGGATCGCCAGCAGTCCGACCAGGAGTGGGCGGGCGCTCCCGCCGAACTCGACTTCCGATTGCTTGTTCTGCATTGTCTGCACCTCTGTGCCCCAAACGGATTCTGAGGACACTGTCGCCGTCGGGCTTCGCTGGTGTCTCCAGCAGGCCGAACCGATCTACCCCAGAGTCTCGCCTCGTACCTGAGCGCCCGATGAGTCGGGCCTGAGACTTTTCGGGTCCGCATTCACGCCGCACTCGCCGCGCGAACCCGCGTCGCTCCAAACCTCTGGCTCAGGTCGCCGCGATCCGGGCAAGCCGGTGCGCTTGTGGCAGACGTCAATTCAGGCCGGGCGTCGCTCCTGCCAGGGAAGCCTCCTGCGTGCGACCCGACAGACCCAAGCGGGCCTGTCGGGTCCGGATTCGCTGAGAGAGCACGGCCACGAACCCGCCGAGCGCGATCGACACGAGCGCATAGCCGGCGAGGGCGAAGATCGCGGTCCCCAGCCCGGCGTCGAAGCGACCGCCGTAGAAGGCGATCGAGCGGGCCCCGTCGGCAAGATAGCGGAGCGGCAGCCAGTCGCCCAGGATCCGGAAGAACTCGGGAACCATCGCGAGCGGGTAGACGCCGCCGGCGGAGGGCACGCCGAAAATCGTGGTCACGAGGACGCCAAGCAGCGCACCTGCTTCGCCGAAGGCGGTCAGGAGCGCCAGGGTCAGGGTACCGATGGCGACCGCACCGAGGATCGAGAACGCACCGAGCGCGACCCCGTCGGAGACGGTCATCGCGAAGGGGCCGACGGCCAGCGCGGTCTGCAGAACGCCGATCCCGATCGAGCTGACCGCGACGAGCAGGAGCTTGACGGTCCACAGCCGCTGGAGGCTCCCCTCGATCCGCGGGCGATGGAGCCGGAGACCGAGCAACTCGAGTTCATAGGAGCCGGTCAGGAAGCGAACCCCGAGGTCGACGATGTTGGCGGCAACGAAGCCGGCAAGGGTGAGCATGAGCACGAAATAGAACGGGGCGAGTCCGCGACCCCCCGTGGCCCCGACGGGCTGGGCGACCGTGACCGTCGCCTGTACGGGCTGCGCCAGGGCCCCGGCCATCGTCGCGGGCATGGCCACGCCGGTCGGCGTCAGGGCGGCCATGATCCTGGCACTCGTCTCAGCGGACACGGCGTTCACCACGCCGAGGGAGATCACCTGGGCGTCGGCGCCGGCGAACGCGCCGGCAGCGGGATTGGTGAGGACTTCGACCGTGGCTGGCGTCGCGGTCTGCGCCGCGACGGCGGCGGGATCGAACAGCGATGCGATCCTGGCGCTGAAGTCGGACGGGATGACGATCGCCGCGTAGTAGGCGTCGCGCGCGAGCCCATCGACGGCTTCCGCGCGGCTGGGGAGGATCGACCAGGCCACGCCATCGCCCAGTGCCCCGGTCGGCCCGGTCACCGTCGCGATCACATCCTTGCCGAACTCGGCCGACTGACCGGCGATGGTCGCGCCCGCGTCCTCGGAGACGATGGCGATCGGCAGATCCTTCATGTTCCCGTTGGGGTTGAGGAAGGCGCCGAGATAACTCGCGGTCATGATGAGGCCCATGACGAGGGCGACGAGGACGACTGCCCAGGTCAGCGGCTTCTTGAGTAGGGAGGCAATCACTGCTGAACGTTCTCCTTGCGCGCAGATCGAATATGCAATCCGGTCGGGGGCGCGCGCCCCGTCCATCGCCACAGGATCACCGCCGAGACTGAGTGTCGCCTGAGGACCGAATGAGAGGATTCCGTGGCGTCCCGGGCGTCGCGGATCACCGTTCCGGGACGAAGACGCCGGTCGCCGGCAACGGCCATGGGACGATCGGGTATGGGAGGATCGCCGCGGCTGTCGCAGGCAGGACGGCAGCTGGTACGTCCACGAAGTCTCAGCCGTGGCTCATACCAGGCTCAACAGCCGCCGGCACGATCGCCATCCCCGCAAGCAGTCGCGGCGCGCCGGCTCCTGCGTGATGGAGCCCGCTGAATCCGAGGCCCTACGCCATGACCATTCAATCGCCCGCTTCCCAATGGCGTATCCAGCTCCACGACCTCGCCCTCGATCTGCGCTGGTCGTGGCGGCCCGAGATCCGCGCCCTCTTCCGGGCAATCGACCCGGATCGTGCCCTGACCGGCGCCGAAGACCCCTGGACGGTTCTGCGCCTTGCCCCAGCGGAGCGGCTCGAGCGGCTGGCGGCCGATCCAGCCTTCCGGTCGACGCTTGAGCGCCTCGCCGCCGAGCGTGCCGCCTATCTCGTCGACGGCGGCTGGTTCGAGCGTGCTCACGGCCCGACCGCCGGCCCGCTCGTCGCCTACTTCACGGCCGAAGTCGGGCTGGACGAGGCGTTGCCGCTCTACTCGGGGGGGCTGGGCGTCCTGTCCGGCGACCACCTGAAGTCGGCGAGCTCGCTCGGGGTGCCGCTCGTCGGCGTCAGCCTGCTCTACGCCGAGGGCTACTTTCGCCAGCAGCTCGACGCCTCCGGCTGGCAGCGCGAGTACTATCCGCCGAACCGGTTCGACCTCCTCCCGATCTACGAGGTGCGGACCGACGATGGCCGGCCGCTGACGGTCGAGGTCCCGCTGCCCGGCCGGCCACTGACGCTGGCGGTGTGGCAGGCGCGAATCGGCCGGGTCAACCTCTACCTTCTCGACGCCAACGTCCCCGCCAACAGTCCCGCGGATCGGGGGATCACCGCCCAGCTCTACGGCGGCGATCGGGAGACCCGGCTGCAGCAGGAAATGGCCCTGGGCATCGGCGGCTGGCGAGCGCTCGCGGCTCTCGGCATCCGTCCGCCGGTCTGCCACCTGAACGAGGGCCACGCCGCGTTCGCCGTCCTGGAGCGTGCGCGCAGTTGGATGGTCGAGCACGGCACGAGCTTCGATGTCGCCAGGGTCGCGACATCCACCGGCAACGTGTTCACGACCCACACCCCGGTCGGCGCCGGCTTCGACGCCTTCGACCCGGAGGTCGTGCGACGCTACCTCGCCCCCTACGCGACGGAGCTCGGCGTTTCGGTCGACGACGTGCTCGACCTCGGGCGGACGCACCCCGGCGACTCGACGGCGCCGCTGGAGATGGCCGTCCTCGCCCTGCGGTTCGCGGGTTCCGCGAACGGCGTGAGCCGGCTCCACGGCGAGGTGAGTCGCCGTCTCTTCGAGGGCCTGTTCCCGCGCTTGCCCGAGCGCGAGATCCCGATCGGTGCCGTGACCAACGGCGTGCACGTCGCGACCTGGGTCTCGGACTCGATGCGGGAGCTCTGGCACCTGTGCTACGGCGAGGCCTGCTGGGATCAGCCCGACACGGCCGACTGGGCGCGCCTCGTGGACGTCAACGACGAGGACCTCTGGGCGGCTCGGAACCGCGAACGGGCACGGCTCGTGGGTTGGGCGCGTGCGCGATTGGCGCACCACCTCGCCCAGCGCGGCGAGCGACCGGACCTCGTTCGGGCGGCCGGCTCGGTGCTCGACCCGGCCGTCCTGACGATCGGATTCGCTCGCCGTTTCGCCGAATACAAGCGGCCCACCCTGCTGCTCAGCCAACCCGATCGCCTGCGGCGGCTCTTGAAGGATCCGGCCCAGCCTGTCCAGCTCGTCGTGGCCGGCAAGGCCCACCCCCGAGACGACGCCGGCAAGGCGCTGATCGCCGAGATCGTCCGATTCGCCGCCGATCGTGAACGGAGGTCTCAACCTCTCGGAGCTCGACGGCTGGTGGGCCGAGGCGTACGACCCCGCCGTCGGCTGGGCCGTGGGCAATCGCGTGGGCGACCATCCGGACGATGCGGCGGAGGCCGACCAACTCTACGAGCTGCTCGAAACGGAGATCGCGCCGGCCTTCTACGATCGCGACGCGGCGGGGATCCCGCACGAGTGGCTGACCCGCCTTCGGGCATCGATGACCCGCCTGACGCCGCGCTTCAGCTCGAACCGCATGGTGAGGGAATACGTCGAGCAGCACTACCTGCCGGCCGCCGCGCGCGCCGCGACGTTGGCGGCCGGCGACGGCACGGTTGCTGTCGCCACGGCCGCCGAGCGGGGCCGGATCCAGGCCGCGTGGTCATCGCTGGCGATCGGCGCGCCGAGGGCTGGCGGGCGAGGTTCCAGCGCGCGTGTCATCGTGCCCGTTCAGCTCGGACCGCTCGCACGGACCGACGTGGCGGTGCAGCTCTATCGCGAGCCGGTGGGCAACGAGGGGCCCGGGAGCTCGAGCCTGGAGATGCAGCCCGGCAGCCGGAACCGGGCCGGCTGGACAGATTTCAGCGTGCCGCTTGCCGATCTCTCCGCGCCGCTCGACGCCTACACGGCGCGCGCACTGCCGCGCGAGGCGGTCGAGCGAGGGCCGCTCGCCCTGCACCTGATCACCTGGCAGCGATGAGCGCCGCGGATGCCGCGGGCCGGCCGCGCTTGACCGTTCGCGTCCGCTCACGGTGGGATGACTGCGATCGGTACGGCCACGTCAACAACGCAGCCTTCCTCGCTTTGGTTCGGGCCGCCCACGACCGGGCGGGCCTTGCCGCCGGCGAGCTGCGAGCGCTCGAGATCACCTACCGCCAGCCATTGCTGCCCGAGACGATGGTGGACGTCGACGTGGCTGTCATCGATGAAAGCACGCATCGACTGCGTGTCGGCTACGCGCTTGCGGTCGAGGGCTCGCCGTCGGCCGAGGTCATCGCGCTCTGGCATCTCGGCGGGTCGCCGATAACGCCGGAGCTCCCGCCGGTCGACCGCGATGCCGGCGGGCTCCCGTTTCGCTTCCATCAGACCGTTCGGAGCTACGAACTCGGGCCAGATGGCACCGTCCGCCCGCAGGTCATCCTCCAGTGGCTCGAGCACGCCGTCTTCCGCGCGGCGACCCGCGCCGGCTGGCCACGCGAACGAATGGTGGCTGCCGGCTTCCTGACGTTCGTGATCGGGCACCACCTGGTCCGCGGCGAGCCAGCCCGAGAAGGCGACGAGCTGGTCGTCACGAGCCGGCTCGTCGATCTCCGCCGGGTGTCGGGGACCTGGCATCACGAGATCCACGGGTCGGACGGGAGCCTCATCGCGGCCGACCGGGCTCGCGGTGCGTTCCTCGACCTCGAGGGCCGCATCCGGCCGGCTCCGAGAGAGCTCCTGGACGATCTCCTGGCGGGTGAGCCACCGGCGTGAGAACCGGGAGCCATGGATCGGCGGGGGCGGCGGTATGGCACCCTACGTGTTCATGGACACCCTCCACCTCGTGCTCGCCTACCTTGCGGTTGCCGGTGTCGCGATCGGGCTCGCCTGGTCGGCGTTTCTCGTCGTCACGAGGCGCCCGGGGGGGCCCACCTTCGAGCGCCTGCAGGCCGCGGTCGTGGCGGCGCTCATCGTCGGTGCCGCGAGCGGGCTGCTGCGGCTGGCCTCGGGCGCCCGCCCGGCGGACGGCCTCCACCTCCTGTACGCCGCGATCGCGATCGGGCTCATCCCGCTGGCTCGCTCGTTCACGGGCCGGGCGAGCGGACGCGGGCCTGCGGTATTTCTGCTCGTGGCCTTCGTCGTCCTGGGCGCGGTGCTCTTCCGCCTGTTCACGACCGGCTGATCCGCGATCCCATGTCGCGACGGGGAGCGCCGCTGCTGTACGAGGTTGCAGCTCGGCCCTGGCTCGCGCGCCTGTCCGCCCGCCACGACCGTCAGGTCACGCTCGGCGACGTCCCCGATGAGGATCTGCAGGCGCTCGCCGATCGCGGCTTCGATTACTTCTGGCCGATGGGCGTCTGGCGCACGGGCGACGCAGCCACCCGGATCGCGCGCGAGCAGCCCTGGCTGCGGGACCGCTGGGGCCAGGCCTTTCCGGACGTGGCTGTACCTGAACTCGTCGGCTCACCGTTCGCGGTGGCCGAGTACGTCGTCGACGAGCGGCTCGGCGGCGACGAGGGCCTCGACCGGCTCCGAGGGCGCCTCGCCACCGTCGGCCTCGGACTCATTCTCGACGTCGTCCCCCACCACACGGCAACCGACGCTCCGTGGGTGCGGGACCATCCGGATTGGTACGTCGTCGGGACCGACGCGCAGCGAGCCGCCGATCCGGCGGGGTTCATGGATGCGCCG
>JACQEF010000208.1 GCA_016200745.1 Chloroflexota bacterium
CACCAGGTCCGGCTGCTCGGCCACGAGCCGCTGGATGACCAGCGGCCGCCACGCTTCGCACTCGGTGTACTCGCGCTTGAGGAGCGGCGAGAAGATCGGCAGGTCCACGAACACGCACGACGCCTTGACGAAGGTGATCAGGCGCCAGCCGTGCGCGTCGGCGATCGCCTCCATCGCGGGGAACCAGTGCGAGGCATGGGAATCGCCGACCAGGGCCACGGTGAACGTCCCGTTCGGGTCGCCGTAGGTGCAGTCCTTCGGGGTGCTGCCCTTGAGGCTGCTGAAGCAGCCGTCGGCGATCAGGCGTTCCTTGTCGTCCCTCGCGCTCGCCAGCGGCGGCAGGAGCCCGGCCGGGAGGGCCCACGGGTGCGGTGCCGGGGTCTCGCTCGGGATCGGCAGCGGGGAGCCGGCGACCACGGCGCTCGCCGATGGCTTGACGGACGGCGAGGCAACCGCCGTCACGGTCGCCGCCGGCGTCGGCTCGGCGGTGCCCGTGGGTGTCGCGGCGCGACCGGGCGATCCGGGAGTGCCGGCCGCGCTCCGCGACGAGGACGGACGGGACGGGATCGTCGACGGCGATGGCGTCCCGACCTCGGCCACCGGCGCTGCCCCGGCCGCCCGGACCTGGGCGAGACTGTCCTCGCCGATGCCCACCGCCAGCACGGCCACGGCGATCGCGGTGGCGACCGCGGTCGCGAGCACCGGCCGTGGCCGGAACGTCGACAGCGAACCGTGCCAGAACGGCTCCTCGATGAACCGCCAGCTCAGCGTCCCGACGGCGATCGACGCGGCGGCGAGCCCCAGCCGCGCCTCGAGCGGCAGGTCCTGCCCGAGCGCGAGCGCCGGCAGCGTCAGGATCGGCCAGTGCCACAGGTAGAGCGAGTACGAGATCCGCCCGATGAACCGCAGCGGTCGCCAGCCCAGCAACTGGGCCGTGCCGAGCCCGCGTCCGCCGGCCACGATCAGGGCGGCCGCGCCGCCGGCCGGCAGGAGCGCCCAGAGGCCCGGGTACGGACTGGCCGGGTCGATGGCCACGAACGCCGCCGCGAGGAGACCCAGCCCGGCCCAGCCGATCGGCGCCGCGACCCAGCGCGGGAGCTGCCGCCCGCCCGCCAGCACCGTCGCCAGGAGCCCGCCGAGCGCGAGCTGCCAGACGCGGCTCGGCAGCGAGTAGAACGCCCACGGCTCGATGACGTCCGTCAGCCAGACGGCGAACGCCAGCGAGGCGGCGAGCAACCCGATCATCAGGATCCCGACCCGGAGCCGCGACCGCAGCGACCCGAGCGCCACGATCAGGAGGCCCGGCCAGACCAGGTAGAACTGCTCTTCCACCCCGAGCGACCAGAAATGGCGGAACGGCGAGACGTCGGCTTCGGCGAAGTAGTCGGTCGACTGGAGCGCGAACCGGATGTTGCCGATCGACAGGGCCGAGGCGGCCCCGTCCTGGGCGATCCCCGGGACCTGCAGCGGTGCCAGGAAGACCGTCGCGAGCACCACCGTGACGGCCACGGTCGCGAGCGCGGCCGGCAGGATCCGCCGCATCCGTCGCGAGTAGAAGCGCGCGAGATCGATCCGGCCGGTCTGGGCGTGCTCGCGCAACAGCAGGCCGGTGATCAGGAACCCCGACACGACGAAGAAGACGTCGACGCCGGTGAACCCGCCGCCTGCCACCGGCAGGCCGACGTGGAACCACAGGACGGCGAGGACGGCGATCCCCCGGAGACCCTCGATGTGCGGGAGGAAGCCTGGTGACTGCGCGGATGCGTCGCGGCTCGAGATGGAGCTGAACCTCATCTTCGCGGGAATGGCGAAGGCCGTTGAGACGTGCCGGTCGGCCGGGGCGTGATGCGCCGGCCGATCCCTCGGGCCCTGTGGGCGGCAGGGTACGCCCATCGTCGGGACGTCATCATTGGCCGATGCCCGCCCGGTCCGACTACGAGCTGATCGATTTCGGAGGAGGCGCGCGGCTCGAGCGCTTCGGCGACCGGGTCGTCGACCGGCCGCACCCAGGCGCCCTCGGGGCCCGCGAGGATTCGGCGGCGTGGCAGCTGGCGGACCTGCGGTTCGATCGCGAGCGCGGCTGGACGGGACCCGGCGTGGGCGCCGGCGCGTGGCCATTCGAACCCGCCGGTCTGCGGCTCGAGCTGCGGCCGACCGACGCCGGGCAGGTCGGTCTCTTCCCGGAGCACCTCGCCATGCTCGGCTGGCTCAGGACCCGGATCGACCGGCGGCTGGCCGCGACCGGGGCGCCCTCGATCCTCCACCTGTTCGCCTACACCGGTCTGGCGACGCTCGCGATGGCGGCGGCCGGCGCCGAGGTCACCCACGTCGACGCCTCGAAGCCGACCGTGGCCTGGGCTCGCCGCAACGCCGAGCTGTCCGGCCAGTCTGGCCGGCCGAACCGCTGGATCGTGGACGACGCCGTGGCGTTCACCGAGCGCGAGGGACGGCGCGGTCGGACGTACGCCGGGATCGTGCTCGATCCGCCGAGCTACGGGCACGGTCCGGGCGCACGGCCGTGGAGGCTGGCTGACGGTCTGCCGCGGCTGTTGACGGCCTGCGGCGGGGTGCTCGCTCCCGGCGGGTTCCTGCTGCTGACCGCCCATACGCCCGGATTCGAGGCCGGGCGCCTGGCGCAGCTCCTCGGCGCCCACCTCCGAGCCGAGCCACGCGACATCGACGCCGGCGAGCTCGGGGTCGCGGCCGCCGATGGGCGGGTCCTCGACCTCGGCGCCTTCGCGCGAACGACCGGCGGGGCATGATGTCGCCGATGTCCGGCCCCGCCACGCCCTTGCTCACCAGCGTCGCCAATCCGAGGATCCGGGCCGCGGCGGCCCTCCGCGAGCGGCGCGAAC
>JACQEF010000209.1 GCA_016200745.1 Chloroflexota bacterium
CGATGCCCCAGGCGAGGGCCGACGGCAGCAGCTCGCCGAAGGACCGGCTGACCGGCCCGCGGACGCCGAGCAGGGATCGCGGGAAGCCGGGCGTCCGGATCGCGGCGGTCACCGCGACGTCCCGGCGGGCGAACGATTCGACGCCGATCGCGAGCAGCACGGCCGAGACGATCAGCACCAGCGCCACGCCGGCCCAGTCGGCCGATCCGGCCAGGGGCAGGTGGTCGCGCGTCCACGCGAACCAGGTCAGGCTGGCCGGCCCGTCGAACGCGGGAACCAGCGCCCGATACCCGTTCAGGACGTAGCCCGCGACCATGATCGCGCCGGCCAGGCCCGCGGCCGCGCCGCGTCCGATGAAGCCGGCCAGCGCGAACGCGATCGAGCCGGCGATGAGCGCCTTTGCTCCCAGGCCGATCCCGAACTCGACGGCCGCCTGAGCCGCGATCCCGTCACCCGGCAGCCTGGCGAACGCGGCGCCGGTCAACCAGGCCGCGAACGAGATGAGGGCCGACGCGACGATGACGGCGACGACGTGCGCGGCGACCTTCTCGATCGCCACGACACGCCGCGTCAGCGGCGTGGCGAGCGCGAACTCGAGGCTGCCACGGCGCGCCTCGCCCGCCAGGGTCGATGACAGGGCCAGGATCGACCACAGCCCGGCGAGGAGCGCGAAGTACGCTCCGTAATGCCACGAGACGAACCCGCCGAGCGTATTCACCCGGACGGGGTCGCCGTACAGCCCGCGGAGGACCGGCGGCATCTCGGATGACAGCGTGGCGAGCTCGCGACGGGTCTCGAGCGTCCCGTAGGTGTTGGCCATCGTCGCGCCGCCGGCGAGGATGATCCCGCCGAGCAGGATGGCGATGGTGAACAGGCCGAGGCGCGAATCCCGCACCGTCTTGCCGAAGACGCTGCCCAGGCCGTAGACGCGCTGGAACAGGGAGACATGGTGCGTGGCCGTGGGGAGCGGCCGGCGCCCGATCTCAACGGCCATGGCTGTTCACCTCGACGGCCTCGCGGCCGTACTGGGCCAGGAAGGTGTCCTCGAGGCTCGGCTCGCGGCTGGAGAAGTCGACGAGGTCGTGGCGGGCGGCCGCCTGGACCACGGGCGCCATCGAACCGGTCACCCGCATGCGCAGGATCCGGTCGTCGGCGACGACGTCGCTGACACCCGGGAGGCCGAGGAAGTGCGCCACCGGGACCGGGTCGGCGAACCGCAGCTCGACCTGGTGGTGCGACAGGTCGCGCAGGGCCTCCACGCGGTCGACCATGACCAGCCGGCCCTCGCGGATGATCGCCACCCGGTCGCAGGTCTTCTCGACCTCGCCGAGGATGTGCGAGGAGAGGAACGCGGTGCGTCCCTCGGCGACGGTCTCGCGAAGGAGCTGGAAGAAGGTCTGCTGGACGAGCGGATCCAGCCCGGCCGTGGGCTCGTCGAGGACCAGCAGCTCGGGTTGGTGCTGGAGCGCGATGACCAGGCCGACCTTCTGCTTGTTGCCGCGCGAGTACTCCTTGAACCGCCGCGACGGATCGAGATCGAAGCGGGCGATCAGGTCGGCCTGGTAGAGCGGGTCGACGCCGCCACGAAGATTGGCGAAGTACTCGATCGTCTGCCCGCCAGTCAGCCGGTCGAACAGCGCGAACTCGCCGGGCAGGTAGCCGACCCGGCGGTGGATGGCGGGCGGATCGGCTCTCGTCTCGACGCCGAACACGTACGCGTGCCCGCTCGTTGGCCGGATGAGGTCGAGCAGGATCCGGATGGTCGTCGTCTTGCCGGCCCCGTTCGGGCCGAGGAAGCCGAAGATCTCACCCGGTCGCACGTCGAGATCGATGTCGACGATGCCGCGGTGGGGCCCGTAGAACTTGGTGAGTGTCTCGGCGCGAATGACCGAATCCATGGTGAGCCCTCCGATCGCTCCCGTCCGGCCGCCTGTGAGCACGGGGCAGATGGGGTCGGGGGGACCGACGCACGGGGGCACCCGGGCTCTGGTCTGGCGAGCGAACGATGGCGGGGCTGCGGATCCGCCGGACGAGGCCACCTCGCAGGCGTGCGGGCACGTCCCTGGCTCGATCTCTGCGGATCGGGCGAAGTACACCGCGCTGCCGTCGTGGCCGACAGTGCCGTAGCGCCTGTTGCTTGTGACAAGTGTCACAACGCACAGCTGTCACGAATCTGGCTCGAGGAGGAAGCGTGCCGGGGTTTGACAGTCGAGGCCGCCTCTGTAATGCTAGGGGTCATTAGCAATACACCGCATCAACCCATCCCGGAGCTTCCTGCCGATGACGCCGACCGCGCTGCACGACCACACGATTGCCTTTCCCGCACTCGGTGCGAGGCAGGACGAAGGCATCCTCTCCCGTCCACGCCACGTCTCCGACGACGACTGGGCGCGTTTCGAGCGGTATGCCGCCGAGATGCTGACGTCGTTCGGGCTGGACCTGACGACGCCGGGCACGGCCGACACGCCCCGGCGATTCGTGCGGGCCCTGTTCGACGCGACCGACGGCTACGAGGGCGACCCGAAGCTGCTCACGGCGTTCCCGACCGAATGTCGCGGCGGCGCCAACTGCGAGCTGGCACAGGTGGTCGAGGGGCCGATCCCATTCGTCGGCCTGTGCGAGCACCACGTCCTCCCGTTCTACGGCCGGGCGTACGTCGGCTACGTCGCCCACGATCAGATCATCGGGATCAGCAAGCTGACGCGGCTCGTCCGCGTCGCCACCCGTCGGTTCGGCGTCCAGGAGCGGATGACCCACGATATCGCCGACGGGCTCGAATCGATGCTCGGCCCGCATGGCGTCGCCGTCTACCTCGAGGCGCACCACCTGTGCACGCAGATGCGGGGCGTGCGCGAGCACGACCCGATGACCCGGACGACCGCCTATCGCGGCACGTACGTCGAGCAGGCCTCGCTCCGGCGGGAGTTCCGCGACATCAGCGGGATCGGGCGGTCGTGACGATGGCGGGGCGGGTGGAGGCCCGTCCGGTGGGGCCCGGCTGGCGGATCGAGCCGCTCGTCGAGACGACCGGTCGGCCGGCGGGCGCGATGCGTGGCGGTGCGCTCCCAGAGGCGCTCTCGCACCGGTACGGTCCCGAGCTGGCGATCGCGCTGCGACCCGACCGGCCGACGATCGTCGCGAACTTCGTGACCACGCTCGACGGCGTGGTCGCCTTCGACACGATGGGCCGGACCGGCGGCCGCGAGATCAGCGGCGGGTTCGCGCCCGATCGCTTCCTGATGGGCCTGCTCCGGGCCACCGCCGATGCTGTCCTGGTCGGTGCCGGGACCGTTCGCTCCGGGGCCGGCCACGTCTGGTCGCCGGACCACGTCCATCCTTCATCGGCCGAGGCGTTCGCGGACTGGCGCGTCCAGCTCGGGCTGACGGCGCGGCAGCCGGCCACGGTCATGGTCAGCACCAGCGGGCGGATCGACCCCGCGCATCCGGCGCTGCATCGGCCGGACGTGCCGGTCCTGATCGTGACGACCGCCATCGGCCGGCGCCGCCTCGAGTCGAGCGGGCTGCCGTCGGCCGTCGAGGTCGTCCTCGTCGAGGGGCGATCGGGCGCGATCGACGTCATGGGGCTGCGCGACGTCTTCATCGACCGTCGCCTCGAGCTGGTCGTCTGCGAGGGAGGTCCGACCCTGTTCGGCAGCCTGGTGGCCGCCGGGCTCGTCGACGAGCTGTTCCTGACCGTGGCCCCGCAGATCGCCGGCCGCGGCGCCGACCACCCACGCCTGGCGCTGGTCGAGGGGCTCGCGTACCAGCCGGGTGCGACGCCGTGGGCCACGCTCGGCTCGGTGCGGCGGGCCGGGGATCACCTGTTCCTTCGCTATGCGCTGATGGAGCCGGCCGCCCGGCCCGAATCGGTCAGCCCCCGAACACCGAATCGGGGGGCCAGCCGATCCACACGGCCGCGAGCACGGCAAGGTTCACCGCCATCGCGGCCAGGGTGTTGAACGCGGGCCACGTCCCGAAGAACAGGACGATGCCGATCATGGAGACGACGGCGGAGCCGAGCGCGACGGACTGCCAGGCGTCGGTCGGCAGGACGATCCCCCAGAACGAGCAGGCGGCCAGCACGAACCCGACGAGCGCGGCGATCCAGAACGCGCTCGCCAGCGTGGCGGCGGTTTCGGCCGGCAGGGCGGGCAGCAACCAGCTCCGGGCCGCCGCCCAGTCGCCGGTGCTCGACTGCGGACGGAACCGGATCCAGAGGAGCGCACCCAGCGCCCCACCATGACCCAGCCCATGGACCAGGAGCACGCCGCCGAGCACCAGCTTGAGCATCTCGTCAGACACGTTCGACTCCTGGGGCTCGGTCGGGCCGGTCGCCCGCGCCCGCCGCGACCCGCTCGGCGAGGCTCACCGCCCAGCGCGCCGCCCTGTCCGCCTCGCCGTCGACCAGCGGACCGGTGAACCCCGCGACGAGGAAGCTCTCCGGGGCGGCCACGAGCCGGCACCCGGCCGCCTCCAGGCGCGAGGCGATCGTCTCCGACGCGGCGGCGTTCTTCTCGGTCGGCGTGCCCATCCTCGTGTCGAACGCCGCGGCGGGAAGGTTGCCGATTCCCTGGCGCCTGAGCCCGTCGAGGAACGAGCGAACGATCAGGCGCCGACCGAACATCTGGGTCGGTGCCCCGACGATCAGCAGGTCCACGTCTCCGGCCAGCGCGCGGGCATCCCTCGCGCCGACCACTTGGACGTCATGGCGAGACTCGAGCGCGGCGCCGATCGTCCTGGCGATCCGTTCGGTGTTCCCGAACTGGCTGCCATACACGACGAGAACGTTCACTCCGCGTCTCCTTCCGGCCACCGATGCGCCGCCCATGCCGCCGGCGCCAGCGCGCGAGGATCCCCGAC
>JACQEF010000244.1 GCA_016200745.1 Chloroflexota bacterium
CACGATCGGCGCCCCCGCCCTCCCGTCAGCCCTTCAGAACGCGCGTTTCACACCAGCCACCTAGGCGTCCGGCTCGAGCGGGTGGCGGTCCTTCCACTCGGGCGGGAGCTCGAGTTGCGCGTTGACCGTGGCCGCCGTGGTCCGCCCCTTCCTACCCCGTGTTCTGCAGGCCCGCCGCGACGCCGTTGACGGTCA
Source organism: Chloroflexota bacterium (assembly GCA_016200745.1). Lineage (GTDB taxonomy): Bacteria > Chloroflexota > Limnocylindria > Limnocylindrales > CSP1-4 > SPCO01. The sequence continues at coordinate 196 of JACQEF010000244.1, forward strand.
GCTGGACCAGGCGCAACACGCGCTCGCGCTCGGGGTCGTCCGGTTCGAGCGCCCGAAGCCGCTCCAGCAGCCGGACCTGCAGCTCCGACAGGGAGTCGACGTACGGGTTGCGCAGGATGACTGAGCGCTGCAGGACCGGCGACCCGTCGAGCAGCCGCTCGTGGCCGGTGAGGCGCGTGACGATCGCCACGGTCCGCCGGTACTCCGATTCGATCGCGTTCCAGCGGCGGTCGTCGCCGCTCCCGGTCGCGAGCGACGCGTACAGCCGGGCCACCCCCATGTCGGCCTTGGCCAGGCTCATCTCGGCGTTGTCGATCAGGCTCGACAGGAACGGCCAGTCGCGGGCGAGCCGTGCGATCGCCTCCAGGCCGGGCTCCCCGTGCGCCTCGCGGTAGGCCTCGAGCGCCGTCCCGAGCCCGTACCAGCCGGGCAGGTTGATCCGGGCCTGCGACCAGGCGAACGTCCACGGGATGGCCCGGAGGGCGTCGATCGGTGGCGCGACATCACGCCGTCCGCGCGCCGCCGGGCGCGACCCAAGCCGGAGATCGGACAGCTCCCGGATCGGGGTGATGTCCCGGAAGAAGGAGGCGAAGCCGGGATCGTCATGGACGAGCGCGCGATACGCGGCGCGGGAGGTGGCCGCGAGCTCGGCCAGGATCGGAGCCCCCGCGTCGTAGGCCCGGCGCAGCCGGGTCTCGTGCTCGGGGGTCGATGCGAGCAGGACGGCCCCCACCGCCTGCTCGAGGTGTCGCTCGGCAATCGTCGCATCCGAGTAATGCGCCGCGATCACCTCGCCCTGTTCGGTCAGCTTGAGGCGCCCGTCGACCGAGCGCGGAGCGAGGCCCAGGATCGCCCGGTTGGTCGGGCCGCCGCCGCGGCCGATGGCCCCGCCGCGTCCATGGAAGATCGTCAGCTCCACACCGCGCGCCGCGGCCGCCTCGACCATCGACGCCTGGGCCCGCTGGAGCATCCAGGCGCCGGCCAGGAACCCGAGCTCCTTGTTCGAATCGGAGTACCCGAGCATCACCTCCTGGCGGTCGCCGTGGACGCGGATCCGATCGCGATAGGCGGGATCGTCGAGGAGCGCGGCGAGGATCGAACCTGCGCGCTCGAGCGCGGCACTCGACTCGAACAGCGGGACCACGTCGAGCGCGGGCGCCTCCCCGTCGCCCGCGGCAAGCCGGGCGAGCTCGAGCACGTTGGCCACGTCGGTCGGGGACGCGGTGAAGCTCACGACGTACCGGCGGCAGGCTTCGACGCCGTGGCGGGCCTGGGCCGCCGCGATTCCCTGGAACGTCTCGAGGACCTCGCCGAGGGTCACGCCGGCGGCGAGCTCGGTCGATCGCGGCCGGTCCGCCCGGACCGCCGCGAGCGCGGCTTCGTGGACCGACGCGTGCTGCCGGATCTCGAGCGAGGCGAGGTGGAAGCCGAACGTCCCGAGCTGCCATCGGAACTCGGCCACCTCGCCCCAGGCGACCCGGCCGAGGCCGTCCGCCGAGAGCGCCTCCTGGATCTCGACGAGCTCAGCGTCGAGATCGGCCGGGCTCGCGTACCGTCCGGTCCGGGGTGCCGCCTCCCCGGTCAGCGCCGCCCGGGTCCGGCGGAGACGCTCGGCGATGAACCCGAAGCGCTGGCGGTAGGGCTCGTCAGGAAAGCGGCGGCGGAGCTGGCGATCGGTCTCCGGCAGGTCCTCGGCGTCGCGGGCCAGCCGCGAGGCGAGCGGCCGCGAAACGCGGTCCGCCGTGGTGGCCGCCGCGATCGTCTGCATCAGGCGCGTGGCGACCGCCTCGTAGCCGTGCAGGACGTGGTCGGCCTGGATGCGCAGGGTCTTCTCGGTGATCTCGGCCGTCACCCCGGGGTGGCCGTCGCGGTCGCCGCCGATCCAGCTCCCCCACCGCAGGAAGGGCTGGACCAGCGGGGGCCGGGTGCCGCTCCGGCCCGAGTCGGACGCCGGGCCGTGCACCCGGGCGGGAGCCGCGTCGAGCGTCTCGTCGAGCACCCGGTAGACGCGCGGCGCGAGCAGGAACAGCGTGGCGTCGAAGAATGCCATGCCGGTCCGCACCTCGTCGAGCGGCGTCGGGGCCACCAGGCGCAGGTCGGAGGTGCGCCACAGCAGCGTGATCTCCTCTCGCAGGCGACGGCGCACGTCGCGGTCCTGCGACGGCGTCAGGCGGGGATCGTCGAGCCGTTCGAGTAGGACGGCGCACCGACGCAGGGCCACCAGGACCGTCCGCCGGCGCGCCTCGGTCGGGTGCGCGGTCAGGACCGGCGAGATCGCCAGGCGACCGATCGCCTCGAGCAGGTCGGCCTCGCTCCGGCCCAGCCGTCGGAGCTGGCCGATGGCCTCGGCGATCGAATCGTTGAGGACGCCATCGCCGGCGGCGCGCTCCCGGCGGCGGAGCGCCCGGACGCGCGCGTGGGCCTCGGCCAGGTTGACCAGCGCGAAATAGAGCGAGAAGGCGCGGATGACGGCCTCGGCCGAGCCCAGGTCCAGGCCGCGCAGGTCGTGATCGAGACGGGCCCGTTCGGCCGGATCGTCGTCGGCGCGGAGGGCAGCCGTCCGCCGGCGGATCCGCTCGACCAGCCCGAAGAGCTCCGGCCCGGCCTGCTCCGAGACGACCTGGCCGAGCAGGGCGCCGAGCAGCCGGACCTCGGTGGCGAGCGGGTCGCGAGCCCCGGACGTCCCGATCCCGGCCGGTTCGGCGGCGACCGCGGGCGACCGTTGCGGCGGGGTCACGGCCGCACCCCGGCTGGACCGTTCCGAGTCCCAGCCGCCACCGGTCCGCAACCGTTCTGGACGGCAACCTTCCGTAGGCTTGTATGGTGGTTGCCGTGACGACGTTCGACGCTGGCTCGAACGCGGGCCGTCTCCCGGATCCCGCGCCCGACGCCGGCCGGCAACCCGCCGATCGGGCCAAGGGGGCGCGCCCGCCGGCGGGTCCGCGCCCTGGTGCCACCACCCGGCCGGGTGCCCGCCCGGCGCTGGCGCCCAGCACGACCGACCAGCTCGAACAGCTCCGCTTCCTCCACGAGGTGGCGCGCCTGGCGACCACGGCTCGAACCTGGGACGAACTCCTCGAGACCGTCGTGGACCGGACTCGCGATG
>JACQEF010000211.1 GCA_016200745.1 Chloroflexota bacterium
TACGTCTCGAGCGCCTTGGCCACGCGATCGACGAGCGGCCGCGGGAACCCCAGGGCGTAGCCCACCTCGCGGACCGCCGAGCGCGCCCGGTACGTGACGAGGTTGCAGACCATCCCCGTGTGCTCCGGCCCATACCGCCGGTAGATGTACTGGATGACCTCCTCGCGCCGTTCCGAGCTGAAGTCGATGTCGACGTCCGGGTAGGTCGTCCGGCCCGGGTTGATGAACCGCTCGAACAGGAGGTTGTGGGCGATCGGCTCGACCCGGCTGATCCCGAGCGTGTACGACACGATCGAGCTGGTCGCGCTGCCCCGGCCCTGCGCCGGGATCCCCTGCTCCCTGGCGTAGCGCATCAGGTCCCAGCAGATCAGGAAGAACTCGGCGAGGCCGGCGCGCTCGATGACGTCGAGCTCGTGGGCGAGCCGATTGACGACCGCCGGCGTGAGCGGGTGGTAGCGGCGGCGCGCGCCCGCCCAGCACAGTTCCGACAGGTACGAGAACGGCGTCTCGCCGTCGGGGACCGGGAAGCCCGGGAAGCGGTACTGCTCGAAGCCGAGGTCGATCGAGCACGACGACGCCAGTTCGGCGGCGGTGGCGATCCCCTCCGTCCAGGCGCGTCCGGCCGGCGGATCGGCCGTCGCGAACGCGCGGGTGCCGGGCGGCATCGCGGCCAGCTCCGCACCCGACTTCAGGTAGGACTCCCCGTCGGGCCGGCGCAGGTCGCCGAGCGTGTCGAGCGTCCGACCGTGGCGAATCGCAGCCAGCACGTCGGCCAACTCGCGATCCTCGGGCCGGGCATAGTGCACGTCGTTGGCGACCACGACCGGCAGCCCGAGCTCGCCGGCGAGGGCCGCCGATTCCATCACGAGCCAGTCGTCGTCGGGCAGCCGGTGATGCGACAGCTCGACGAAGAAGCCGCTCGTGGCGGGAGAATCGCCTCGCCCGAACAGCGTCGCGTAGCGCGTCGCGACGGCCCGCGCCCCGGCGCGATCGCCGACCCGCAGGCGACGCTCCAGCTCCCCGTCCCGACAGCCAGACAGCGCGACCAGGCCCTCGGTGTGCTCGGCCAGGATCGCCTGGCTGAAGCGCGGCACGCCTTTCGTGCCAGCCAGGTTCGCCAGCGACACGAGCCGGCAAAGGCTCCGCCACCCGACCTGCGAGCGGGCGAGGAGCACCAGGTGCGGACCTCGGGCCCGGTCCCCGATCCCTCGCAGGTCCTCCTTGACCGGCTGGCGATGGCCCGGCAGCCGGGCACGGGCCGGCCGGGGCCGGGCGGGCACCCCCTCATCGGCGAGGGCCGGCCAGGGACTCTCGTCGTCGCGACCGGGACGGGCGACGCGCCGGCGAGGCCGGCGTGCCCCGATCACGACCAGGTCCGGGTCGGGGGCGGCAGGATCCAGCAGCTCGATCTCGAGGCCGACCACCGGGTGGAGCCCGGCCGCCTGCGCCGCGTTCACGAACCGGACCGCGCCGTAGAGCCCGGCGTGATCGGTGACGGCCAGCCCGGTGAGACCCAGCTCGATCGCCCGATCGACGAGATCGTCGGGCGCGGAGGCGCCGTCGAGGAACGAGAAGTTGGTGTGGCAGTGGAGCTCGGCGTAACGGGGTTGAGCCACGAGTCACCTGGGTCCGACCGGTCGACTGGGGGCTTCACAGCATAGAACAAACGTTCTATCATTGGCAACGAAACAAGATCGCGGGGCACGGCGTCTCAGTCGCGTGCAGGCACCGATTCGGCAGGTCGTGGTGTCCGTCCTCCGGACAGGACTCCTCGTCGCGCTGGCGGTGCTGCTGATCCTGGGTCTCTTCCCGGCGGCACTCGCCGCCGAGGCCGGCGGCCCGTAGCGAATACAGAACGTCAGGTGCCTGGGGGCGCCGGACGACCCGGCGGCACGCGATCTCGAATGGTCGGTGCTGACCAGCCGATGAGTTGGTGAGCGACTCATCCGGCCGCAGGACCCCGTCGCAATTGGGGGCGGCGGGGTCCTGCACATGTTCGGGGCCAAGTGGGCCTCGGCGATCGGGCGCTACGATGGACGCGATGTCGATGGCAACCCGGGGCGTCGGACTCGCCGTGATCCTCCTGTTCGTTCTGGCTGCCTGCCAGCCGGCCACGGCCTCGCCGTCACCGGCCGCCACCACGCCGGGACCGGCGGCCTCGAGCGAACCACCCCCTTCGGCCGAGACCAGCTCGTCCACCGAGGCGTCGCCACCGGCACCGGCCGGCCAGACCGACACGGCCTGGGGACGCATCTGGGATTCGCTGCCCGCGGCCTTCCCCGCCTACCCAGGCGCGACGCCGGCCGAAGGAGCGGCCACCGGCCCCGCCTCGGCCGTGCTCGCGATCCAGGGTGCCGAGGCAGAGACCGTGGCCGGATGGATGCAGTCGAAGCTCGAGCAGGCGACGTACAGTACGGAGGCGCTCTCCGGACCCCTCGAAGACGGCAGCTACGTGCTGGATTCGACCGGGCCGGCGCCTGGCTGCCGGGTCCGGGTTTCGATCGCGCCACTCGGCGGGCTGACAACGGTGACGGTGCTCTACGGGGCGGACTGCCCCAAGCCATGAACGACAGCGGAGCCTGACCACCCGATGAATCCACGAGCGAGCGATTTTCTCGGCGCCGCGGTTCTGGCCGCCGTCCTGTTCGCACTGGTCGCGATCCTGGTCCTGGGCAACATCCCGCACAGCTGAAACAAAACGTTGCCCATTCGCAACGCAGTCTGTGAGGATGCCGCCTATGCTGGCGGCGGACCGGGCGGGGAGTTCCGGTCCGACCTGGGGCTTGGGGGTGGACACCGTGCAGACGGCGCATCCGCGAGATGTGGCGGCGCTCGCACTGGTTGTGGGCGTCTTCCTCGTCCTCTTCATCGTCGCGGTCATGCTCGGGGCGCCGATGCGCTGACGCTTGGCGTCTCCGGTGCCCCGACCTGCGGCTGTCACGTGACGCGCCGCATCAGACGCCGAGATGCTCGAGCACGATGGTCTCGAGCGAGCGGTAGGCGGCATCGATCGGGACGTCGTCCGTGTTGGTGAGCAGGACGACCGACGCCCGGGGCTTCGTGAGGTACCACATCGCGCTCTGGAACCCGAGGATACCACCGGCATGGCCGATCGTCATGCCCCCCTTGCCGAGCCATTGCTGGATCGGGCAACGCGGCGATGTGCCGCCATGGCAGGCCGCCTCAGTCGTTGAGGCCACGATCCAGGAACCGAGAATCGGCCTACCAGGGTGGTGCAGCGCAAGGCGGAGCCGAGCAAGGGAGCGAACGCACTGCGGAGTGCGTGAGCGACCGGCGGAGGCGACAACGCGGCGATGTGCCGCCATGGCAGGCCGCCTCAGTCATAGAGGCGCTCCAGGTGCCAGGAGTTGTCGACGCGATCGAGATACACGAGCGCCAGCCAGCGGCTCCCGGCGATCTTGAAGTAGTCGCGCGCGATCGGACCCCGCCACCAGGCCTCCTCGACCCGCCACTGGTTGCAGACCTCGACGACCTCGCGCCGGCCGTTCCAGCGGATCGCCACGAGGTCGCCGGCGGGATCCAGCTCCACCTCGATCGGCGGGTGCTCGCGCAGCAGCCGGGTCATGGCGCCACCACCGGGCGCCACGCCCAGCGGGCCTCCGACAACGGGGCTTCCGGATCGATGAGGTCGACTCGCCGGACCCGATCCTCCCCGTACGTCAGGGCCAGCCGGGCGAGCTGCCACTCGAGCCGGGCGCCCCGCGCGGCCTGCGGATTGAACAGCGGGAGCTGCTGACCGGCGGCCGGGGTCGTGCCGTCCAGCTCCAGGCCGAGCCTGGCGACGGCGGCCGGCGGCGGCGTCCGCTAGAGCCGCGCGAACAGCAGGCGTTCGATCGCCTCGGCATCCGCGGTCGGCTCGGGAAAGCGTTGCTCCACGTCGAGGGTCGATGGCGTCCCGGCCCTGGCGAACGCGAGGTCGAGGTCGAGATGCAGGTGCGCCCGGGCGGCCGCCAGCCCGCGCGACCCGAGCTGGCCGGTCAGGGCGACGGCCAGGCGATGGAGCACGAAGCGCAGCGGCTCGAGGTCTTCGGCCGATGGCTCGATGGGCAGCCCGAGCGCCAGGTGCTCCGGGGCCCGTCGCGGCCGGAAGGGATCCAGCTCCTCGCCACGGGCCCGGGCATGGATCCTCGCGCCCTCCTCCCCGAAGCGGGCCACCAGGGCCGACCGGTCCAGCTCGGCGACCGGCCCGATCCGGCGCAGACCGAAGCGGGACAGCCGGGCCCGGACGTCGGGGTCCTGGGTGAGCAGGCCCGACGGCAGCGGAGCCAGGAAGGCGGCCTCGCCGCCGGCGGGAACGGCGATCGGCTCCGACGGGCGGGCCCGCACCGCGGCGATCGTCGCGGTGAACCGCCATCGGCGCCGGTGGTGCCCGCGCCATCGGCCGTGCCACCCAGCACGCGTCCGAGCGCCGCGACCAGCCGGCCGACCAGGACCGGCTCCGGTCCCCAGAGCGGCTCGAGTCCGTCGATCTGGACCTCGAACAGCCCGAACGCCGGATCCGCTGGATCGGCGATCCCGGCGATCCCCGGGCTGAACGCGGCGAGTGCCTCGAAGGCACGCTCGGCGATCGCCCGGTCCGCGTCGGGATCGGGGTCGATGAAGCACGCCTCAGGAACGAGCCGATGGGCGCTCCCGAGCGGCATCCCGCGCCGAACCCCCAGGGCCCGCGCCGCCGGGTCGGCGTCCACGACCGGACCCGGATCCCACGGCCGGCCACCCAGGATGAGCGGGCCGACAGGGAAGGGCTCTGAGGCTCGGGCCCGGGCGAGCTCGAGCGGGAGGTGCGGCCGGTAGAGATGGAGGAGTCGCATGGTGCTGGGTCCGTTCCACATGGATCGCGGGGGCTGGATCGGGGGCCTGATCGGTGGCGAGGAGATCGTCTCGACGGAGGCAGGCGTCACGTTCACCGCCCTCCGCGTAGAGGATCCGGAGCGTCGCCCGGCGCCCCGGTGGGCCGTAGCGGTTGCGGGCGACCAGCGCCTCGGTCCGCTGGCCCACGATGTCGCGCCCGAGCCGGATCCACGAGCGGCGGGCGAGCTCCAGCCGGAGCCCGGTCGATCCGGTCACGGCGCTCGCCAGGTGGCCGGTCAGACCCGGCGGCTCGAGCACCACGAAGAGCGTCTCCGAACGCCTGGCCAGGGCCGCAAGCCGGTTGAGCCGGTCGGCCAGGCGTGCCGGCCGGTCCGTGGCGGGCAGGCGTCCGGCAGGCAGGTCCAGGACGAGCAGGTCGACCGAACGCCCGGCCAGCAGCGCGCCACCGATGGCCAGGCCCTCGTCGAGCGTTTCGGGGGTGATGACCACCAGCCATTCGAGCCGGACGCCACGGGCGACGGCCTCGATCGGGTCGAAGCTCCGGGCGAGGTCGATCCAGGCCACGATGGCCCCGGTCGCCTGGGCCTCCGCCGCGAGCCGGTGGACGAGCGTGGTCCGGCCGCTCGAACCGTCGCCGCGGAGCGCGACGCTCGCCGAGCGCGGCAGGCCCCCCGGACCCAGGATGGCGTCCAGCGCCGCAAACCCCGTCCGGACGATCCGCTCGTCGGGGTCGGGCCTCGGGTCCGGCCTTGCCGCGGGTTCGAGCGGGGCCGGGGCCGGAGCCGCGAGGGCCGGGGCTGGCGCCAGGGCCAGGGCGCCGTCGGTGATCCGCGGAGCTGCGGCTCCCCAGCGAGCCTGGAGGCTCGCCACGGCTGCCGTCACGTCCGCGGAGAGGGTCGCCATCGGACATCAAAGATAGAACATTTGTTCTATCTTATCAACCCCTGAAGTGCAGCCCGCAGCCTCGTCCGGGTCCGTCACGCCCCCGTCACGGAGCCTGCCCAGCATCGATCGGTACCATGCTGCCGATGCCCCAGCCACCCGTCTCGCCAGTCCCCGATCGCCCGATCCTGGTCGTCGACGACGACGCCAAGATCGTCCGGCTCGTGCGCACCTACCTGGAGCGCGACGGCTTCTCCGTCGTGACCGCCGCCGACGGCCCCGCCGCCCTCGACGCGATCGAGCGCCACCATCCGGCGCTCGTCGTGCTCGACCTCATGCTCCCCGAGCTGGATGGCCGAGCGGTCGTCCGGGCGGTCCGCCGCGACGACGAGGCGGGCGCCACGCCGATCCTCATCGTCTCCGCCCGGGGCTCGACGCTGGATCGGATCGCCGGGCTCGAGGACGGCGCCGACGACTACCTGCCGAAGCCGTTCTCCCCCGCGGAGCTCGTCCTTCGCGTGAAGTCGATCCTGCGCCGTGCGGGCGTGCACCGGGCGGGCACGCCACCGACCGCCCGTAACGCCGACAGTCAGGCGTCCGGTCCGCTCGCCACGGCCCCGGCCACCCGGCCGGCGATCCGTCACGCCGACCTCGTGGTCGACCCCGATCGACACGAGGTCACTCGAAACGGGCGGCCGATCCCCCTGACCCGTGTCGAGTTCCGCCTCCTGCAGACGATCCTCGAGGCAGATGGCCGGGTGCTCAGCCGCGATCAGCTGCTCGACGCCATCTACGGCCACGACCAGGCGGACGTCCTCGACCGGACGGTCGACGTCCATATCGGGCGGCTCCGCGACAAGCTCGGTGACAACGCCGACCAGCCCCGCTACGTGGCCACGGTCCGAGGCGTCGGCTACCGCGCGGCGCCGGCCGGCGGCGGCGAACCACGGCCCGGGGCGGAGCCCGCGTGATGGGCCGCGGGATCGCCGCCCGGATCGCCCTGGCCGCCCTGATCTCGGCGGCGGTCGGGCTGGCGATCCTGGCCATCGGCGTGACCGTGGTCGGTGCCGAGAGCTTCAAGTCGCTCATGGAGGAAGCCGGGGTCTCCGCCGATCATGCGCAGCGGATGTACGACCAGTCGGTCAGCACCGTGGTCGTCGCTGCGGTCGTCGTCGCCGCGCTCGCCAGCGTCGGGCTGGCCGTGGTGATGGCCCGGATGCTCGCCCGGCCGCTGGCCGAGGTGGGCGCGGCAGCGCGGCGAATCGCCGCCGGCGACTACGCGGCCCGCGTCCCCCGCGAGGGCCCCGAGGAGCTCGCCTCCCTGGCCGACTCGTTCAACCAGATGGCCGCGGGACTCGAGCGCCAGGAGCAGCTGCGCCGCGACTTCATCGCCAACGCGGCACACGAGTTGCGGACCCCGCTGACCAACCTGCAGGGCTACCTCGAGGCGCTCCGCGACGGCGTCATCACCGCCGACCGGGCAACCTACGAATCGCTCTGGGAGGAGGCGGAGCGGCTCGTCCGGCTGTCGCGTTCGCTCGACGCCCTGGCCGACGGTGACGCCGGTGCCGGGCCGCTCGCGGCCGTCGAGCTCGACCTGGCGGCGGCGATCCGGACGGCGCTCGAGCTGGCCCAGCCGACGCTCGACCGGGCGGGGCTCCGCGTGGTCGTCGACGTCCCCGAGCGGCTGCCGGCACGCGCGAACGCCGACGACCTCGCCCAGGTGCTCGGCAACCTCCTGTCGAATGCGGCCCGCTACACGCCGGCGGGCGGCGAGGTGACGGTCCGGGCCGAGCGGCGACCCGGCGACCTGCTGGTGTCGGTCACGAACAGCGGCGAGGGCATCCCGCCGACCGATCTCGAGCGGGTGTTCGAACGCTTCTATCGGGTCGAGAAGTCACGCGACCGGGCGCGCGGCGGCGCCGGAATCGGCCTGGCCATCGTCAAGCAGCTGGTCGAGGCGGGCGGCGGCCAGGTGGGCGTCGAGTCGGCCGACGGCCGGACCAGGTTCTGGTTCAGCTTCCCGGCCTGACGGTCAGGGCAGGCCGATCGCGACCATCCCGATCGCGACGCCGACCAGGCCGAACCACTGGATCGGCCGCAGGCGCTCGCCCAGCAGCGCGACCGCGACGAGGATCGTGACCGCCGGGCCGAACGACGAGGCGAGACCGACCATCCAGGTGGGCGCGCTCGACAGCCCGATCGAGAACGCCACCAGGCCCGTGACGTCCAGGCTGCCCGCCACCAGCAGCATCACGGCGATCCGGCCGCGGTTTCCGGGCCCCGCCGGCGCAGGCTCGTCGGGTCCCCGATGGCCGGCCTTCGCGACCGCCAGCACGGCGACGATGGAGATGACGGCCGTCACCAGCCGCGACAGCAGGAGGACCTGGAGCCAGCCGGCCGACTCGAGCGCCACGTCCATGGTGATCGCCATCAGCGCGAAGAGGACGAGCGCCACGACCGCGAAGACGACGCCCGGCCCGGCGAATCGCGTCGCGCGGAACCCGCCATCGAAGGCGACGCCCGTCAGGATCACGCCGATCGTGGCGAGCGCCGCCCCGATGGCCTGGGTGAGGGTGAGCGTTTCGCCCCGGAGCAGGACCGCCAGCACGACGGTCAGGCCGCCGTACGCGGCGACCATGCCGCTGACCACCGAGATCGGACCGATCCGCAGCCCGGTGAAGTAGGCGAAATAGGCGCCGGCCCCGATGGCGCCGAGCAGGGCACAGAACGCCAGGACGCCGAGGTCGGTCGAGATGGCGCTCGTCGAGACGATCGCGGCGATCACCAGCAGGGCCGAGCTGACGAGCTGGACGCCGGCGGTCACGCGAAGGCTCCCGATCCGACGTGAGGCCAGGGCGCTGGCGATGTCCATCGCGCCCCACGACAGGGCGGCGCCGAGTCCGGTCAGCAATCCGAAGGGCATCCGCGGAGCGTAGTCGCCGGGACGGACGGCCGGACCGACGCGTCGCATCCGCCGCGCCCCACGTGACCAAGCCGGGACGCCCGGCGGGGCCCGCCTATACTCCCCGCGATGGACGGTTCGGAGTCCCCCGACACGCCGCTCGCGGTCGACGTCGAGACCATCCGGCTCCAGGCGGAGGAGCACCCCCTCATCGAGGACACGCCACCGGCGACGCCGGCCGAGCACTGCCTGCGACTCGTGCACCTTCGCGCCTACGACGAGGCCGTGGCGCGGGCGGCCGGCCGCGACGTCCTCGACGTCGGCTGCAACACGGGCTACGGGACCGTGCGGTTCGTGCCGGTCGCGCGCCGCGTGGTCGGCGTCGATGTGTCGCCCGGCGCCATCGACGCGGCCCGGCTCCGGGCAGCGGACGGCCGGCCGGAGTTCGTCCTGACCAGCGGCGCCGCGCTGCCGTTCGCGGACGATTCGTTCGACCTGGTGACCAGCTTCCAGGTGCTCGAGCACGTGTCCGATCCTCTGGCCTACCTGCGCGAGCTCGCCCGGGTCGTGCGCCCCGGCGGGGAGCTGTTCCTGGCGACGCCGAACGCGGCCATCCGGCTCGACCCGGGCATGACGCCCTGGAATCGGTTCCACGTCCACGAGTACCTGGCGTCGGAACTCCGCGAGCTGCTGCGCCAGGTCTTCCCCGAGGTTCGGGTCCGCGGCCTGTTCGGGACGCCGACGCTGTACGAGACCGAGATCCGCCGCGTGGACGCCGCTCGCCAGCGGATCCGGCGGAAGCAGGAGGCGGCGCGCCGCGCCGAGGCACGCGAGACGGAGGCACGCGCCAAGGCGGTCCGCCGGGCCGGTGGCGAGCGGATCCGGCCGGCCCGTCCACTGCCGATCCGCTTCGCGCGGCGACTGCTGCCCGCGCCGGTGCGCGGCTGGCTCCGCTCGTTGGTCGCACGGGCGACGGGTGTCGCGCCGCGGTTGAACGGCACCGCCGCCACGCCGCCGCCGGCGCCGCCCGTGGTCCAGCCGCAGGCGGTCGAGCGGCCACCGGAGATGACCCTGGACCAGTTCCTCGAGTTCTCCGTGGCGGACCTGTTCTACGCGGACACCGACCTCGATCGGGCGATGGACCTCCTGGCGGTCTGCCGTGTGGGCGTGGCCGCCGGAACGGCCTGACGAGCCGGGACCTCCGGCGGGTGCGTGCTACACTCTGCGACCGTCGCAGCCGCACGGCCGCAGCCGCAAGGTCTGGCGCCGCCGCGCGACCGACGACCCCGTGGGGATGTAGCTCAGCTGGAAGAGCACCGCGTTCGCATCGCGGGGGTCAGGGGTTCGAGTCCCCTCATCTCCACCAACTCCCCGAATGGCGTTGCGTGAGGGCGGCAAAAACGCCGCCGCGCGACTCCCCTCTGGTCGCGCGACGGCCGATCGGCGGTCCGGCCGGCCGCGCGACTCCCCTCATGTCGCGCGACCGCCGACGTCCCCGTGAGTTCGCGGAACGGGCACTTCCGCGAACTCCTGAAACCGGCACCGACGGTCGCCGTGATCCCGACCCCAGATCAGGACCGAACTGATGCGGCAACCATCGGATGCGGGCACACCATGCACCATCGCCCCTGCGGTCAGACTGCGGTCGGGGCCGGGATGGCCGAAGCGACCGAATCGAACCCGATCGGGCTCCGTCAGGCCTGCTGCGCCAGCCTCCGCAGCCCGGCCTCGGCCGGCGGGCAATCGTCGGTCATCGCGAGCGCGTCGCGGTACGCGGCGGCGGCGGACACGCGGTCGCCGGAGTTCTCGTAGCTCTCGCCGAGCGCGAGCAGCAGATCCACGCAGCGGCCGCGCAGGGCCTGCCGGCGGTCCTCGACGTGGGCGCTGTCGCCGTAGAACGGGCAGTCGTCGAGGTAGTCGCCCCGATACAAGGCGCGCGCGGCCTCGAGCAGCCGGCGCGCCTCCTCGCCGTCGCTCGTCGCACGCGCCTGATCGAGCCTGGCCAGGAACGCCGACACGTCCGACCAGTCGATGACGCCCGGGTCGAGGCGGTAGCGGTCGTTGTAGAACCGGATCAGCTGGCGGCCACCGCGTCCGTTCGGTTCGAGCGTGTGTCGCAGCCCACCCAGCGTCCGATGGAACGCGAGATCCGCCCGCTCGAATTCGGTATCGGGCCAGATCAGCTCGAGCGCTTCGTCCTTGGCGATGCCGCGCTCACCGCGATCGAGCAGGAAGGCGAACAGGGCCTGCGCCTGGCGACTGCCCGCCTTTTCGCCGCCCCACCGCATGATCCGCTCGTCACCGCGCTCGACCCGCAGCGATCCGAGGGCGAACACGTGCAGGCCGGGCTGGGCGGAAGCGCGCTGCAGCAGCGCCACGTGGAGGGTCGAGGCCGTCGAGTCGAGCTGGGCTCGATCCTGGGACAGATCGTTCAGCGCTTCGGCCTGCCGGTCCTCGCGTTCGCCGGTCCGGAGAGCCGCGGCGAGGTAGACGGCCGAGAGCCGGACGAGCTCCTCGTCCCGCTGGGTGAGCGGCCGTCCAGACCGGGTAGGCCCGACGCGCAGCTCGCCGACCAGCTCGTCCTCGGCGATCAGTGCCGTCGGCGGCGGATCCACGGCATCCGGCATGACGCCCGTCGACGCGGCCACCGACCCGTCCGGACGAGCGACGACGGCGCCGGCCAGGTCCAACGCTCGCGCCAGGCGGTTCAGGGCAGGCTGGATCCCCGCGTCCGCGCCCTGGGCCGTGAGGGCCGGCTGGCCGAGGGCGCGCATCAGGCGCTCCCGCGCCATCGCACCGGGCGACCGATCACGAAATCGGGTGCGGAGCCACGTCGCCACCGGCTCGTACAGGGCGATCGTGACCACCAGCGCCATCGCGGTGAGCAGCGGGAGGTCGAGCCCGAGCAGCTTCCGGCTGGCGGTGTCGACCGCGACCATCGCGCCGACGAGGAGGAACAGCCCCAGCCCGAGGCCGAGCGAGGCCCAGAAGGCCTTGCCGGCCACCTCGGGCGCGAAGAAGACGCCTGCCGGGAGAACGGCCGCGGCAGCCAGGATCATGGCCAGCGCCACCAGCGAGATCCCGATCCACGGGTCGGTGTCACCCAGGATCGGCAGGAACCGGATGGCGCCACCGACGGCGGCCACGAGGACCGTGGCGAGCGTGACCTCGAGCTGCCGGCGGCGCGGATCGGGGGCGTGCGTGGCGCGATACGCCTGGAGCAGCCAGACGGCGCCGATGGACAGCGTGCCGAGCCGGTAGAGGTTCCAGGCCCAGCCGAGCAGCACTCCCGGCACGGGGCCGAGCGCGAAGTTCGGTTCGGCGACCTGGATCGCGCGGTCCGTGAAGATCCCGGGCAGCGCTAACAGGACGCTCATGACGTAGAGGACCGCGATGGCCCGTCGCCGACCGATCGTGGGGTGTCCCTCGGTGGCGATGGCGAGCGACAGGTGGGCCGTCGCCGGCACGATCAGCGCGGCGGCCATCTCCTCGATCGAGCGACCCGCGTGGACGGCGCTCGGCGAGATCGACAGGCGCTGCAGGATGATCGCCGCACTCCAGACGACGAGCCCGAGCGAGAGAAGGGTGAAGACCCTCGACGCGAGGGCGCGCGATCGCGTGAACACCGTCAGCCCGAGCCACAGGCCGAGCACCGCGATCAGGCTATGCGCCGCGATCTCGAGCTGCTGGGGTGTGGGCACGAACGAGCTGCTCCCGGAAGGTGCCTGGCGTGGTTGGGATCGCACGTCGTCGCGCCCGACGCTCCGGCGCATCTTGGCACCAGTCGCGGCGGGCGTCCACGTCTACACCGACGGCGCCGGACCCTCCGCCGCCTCCCGCAGGGTCCCGTGAAGCTCCGTCGAGTGGTCGCGCAGCCAGCGACGCCACACTGCGTGATCGGGCCGACGCCCGGCGACGACGGCCCAGAACCGGGGGCCATGACCGAACACCCGCAGATGGGCCAGCTCATGGACGACAACGGTCTCGAGGGCTTCGGGTGGCGCCAGGATCAGCCGCCACGAGAAGGCCAGCCGTCCCTGGCGCGAGGCACTCCCCCAGCGGGTCCGCTGATCGCGGATGCTCACGGCGGCGGGCTCGACCCGGAGTGCGGCCGCATGCCGCACGATCTCGCGTTCGATCGCCGCGCGCGCCTGCGTCCGGAGCCAGGCTTCGAGGACGCCGGCCGTCGATCGGCGGTCGCTCGCCGCCAGGCGCACGACAAGCTCATCGTCCTCGGTTCCGCCGACCCGCTCGACGCTCGATCGGCGCACTCCGGGCACGGCGGACTCGAGCCGGAGCCGGTGCGTCGTGCCCCGAAACCGAAATCGGGCCCCGTCGCGGAGCCCGCCCCGGGCGGCCAGCCGAGCTCGCTCGCGGGCCTGTCGATCCAGGTGTCGGCGGAGCCACGGTTCGCGCTCCGCCAGGAACCCGTGGACGTGCGGCACGGGATCGGACCAGCCGCGGCGGCCGGCGACCGGCACGGTCACCAGGACGCCACGATCCGGGTGGATGACCACGCGAAGGCCCCTCGAGCGGGGGGAGCGGCGCAGGGTGTACGGGATGGGTCCGCCGGGAAGGTGAACGACCGACGCCACGTCGGGAGCCGACATGCCGGCGGACGCCGCGCGAGCCGGGCGGACGCGCGCCGGTCCGGTCACCGGCGTCTCAGCAACCGGCCGGGACGCTCGCCGGTTTCCGATCCCGACAGAATGGCCGGCCGGCCGTTGACGATCACGTGGTCGATGCCGCTCGGGTGACGGACCAGCTCGACGTCGCATCGAGCAGGACCGAGCCGTCCGAGTGCCCGTGCGGATCAATGAAGCCGGGGGCCACGACCCGGCCCGTGGCATCAAGGACGCGCTCGACCCCGCCGGCCGCGGCCGCCGACAGGTCGCCGACCGCCGCGATCCGATCGTCGATGACCCCGACGTCGGCGAGCCGGCCGGCGGCGCCGCTGCCGTCGACGACGGTGCCGCCCCGGATGAGCAGGTCGAACGCAGCCATGACGCGATGGTGACACATCGACTAGCCCGAACCGGCCGGCTTGGCCATCTATCCTCCGACGGCGGCCACGATCGCCCGGCAGTCGCCTATCTCATCCTCCGCGACCGGGCCGAGGCGGAGGACGTCGTGATCGAGACGCTGCTGACCGCGTTCGAGCGCGGCGGCGAGATCCGCGCACGACCTGCCGCTGGTCGTCGAATGAGGGTCCTGACCGCCAGGCCCGGGTGATCCGGAGCGGGCCGCTGATATACTCCCCGTTCCGTGGGGCTATAGCTCAGCTGGAAGAGCACCTGCATGGCATGCAGGGGGTCCGGGGTTCGAGTCCCCGTAGCTCCACCAACCGCGACGAGACCGCCAACCCACACCCCTCGCCGGCGCGGCGGGGGGTGAATCGTCTCCGAGGGACGACCGTGACAGAGACCGCCGATACGCGAACCCGGATCGAGCGCTACGACCCGACGGCCATCGAGCCGCGCTGGCAGGCTCGCTGGGCGGAGCTCGGGCTCCACGAGACGGACCTCGAGCACGATCCCCGACCAAACTACTACCTGTTGACGATGTACCCGTACCCGTCGGGCGACCTGCACATCGGGCACTGGTACATCGTGACGCCGAGCGACGCGCTCGCGCGCTACCGCCGCATGCACGGCTACAACGTGTTCTTCCCGATCGGGTTCGACGCGTTCGGGCTGCCCGCCGAGAACGCCGCCATCAAGAACGGCGGCCACCCGTTCACCTGGACGATGACGAACATCGAGACGATGCGCCGCCAGTTCCGGACGATGGGCGCGACGTTCGATTGGACGAAAGAGGTCGTCACCGCCGACCCGAGCTACTACCGCTGGAACCAGTGGCTGTTCCTCCGTTTCCTGGAGGCCGGGCTGGCGTATCGGGCCACCTCGGCCGTCGACTGGTGTCCGAACGACGGAACCCTGGCACGCGAGCAGGTCGAAGGCGCCGACCGCCGTTGCTGGCGCTGCGGCGCGCCGGTCGAGAAGCGCGACCTGGCCCAGTGGTTCCTTCGGACGACGGCGTATGCCGACGAGCTGCTCGACTTCTCGGGGATCGACTGGCCCGAGCCGGTCAAGGTCATGCAGACCAACTGGATCGGCCGATCCGAGGGTGCCGAGATCGACTTCGAGGTGGCGCCTGATTCCGTCCAACCCGGTGGCGACCGCCTGCGCGTCTTCACGACACGCCCGGACACGCTGTTCGGCGCAACGTTCATGGTGCTCGCCCCCGAGCACCCGCTGGTCGCGCAACTGACCCACCCGGACCGTCGGGACGAGGTGACCGCCTACGTCGAGCGCGCCCGCCGCGAGACCGAGATCGAGCGCCTGTCGACCGAGCGCGAGAAGACCGGCGTGGCGATCGGCGCGAAGGCGATCAACCCGGTCAACGGCGAGCGGATCCCGATCTTCATCGCCGACTACGTGCTTTCCGGCTACGGCACGGGCGCGATCATGGCCGTTCCCGCCCACGATGAGCGTGACTTCGCGTTCGCGATGAAGTTCGGCCTCACGATCCGTCGGGTGGTGGCCGCGCCCGGCGTCGACGCCGCGGCACCGATGGAGGACGCCTACGTCGCGCACGCCTCCGACGAGCACCTGGTCAACAGCGGCCGGTTCGACGGCCTATCCGCCGACGCGGGCGGCGCGGCGATCGTCGCCTGGCTGGCCGAGACCGGGCGGGCCGAGCCCAAGGTCACGTACCGCCTGCGCGACTGGTTGATCAGCCGACAGCGCTACTGGGGCACGCCGATCCCGGTCATCTACTGCGAGCGTGACGGGATCGTGCCGGTCCCCGACGACCAGCTGCCGGTCCTGCTGCCAGAGACCGTCGACGACGCCGGCAGCGGCGACAACCCGCTCAACCACGACGAGGCGTTCCTGCGCGTGGACTGCCCCCGCTGCGGCCGGACGGCCCGGCGTGAGACCGACACGATGGACACGTTCATCGACTCGTCCTGGTACTGGTATCGCTACCTGTCTCCCGACAAGGCCGACGGACCGATCGACCGCGCGATGACCGATCGCTGGACGCCGGTCGACCAGTACACCGGTGGCGCCGAGCACGCGGTCATGCACCTGCTGTACAGCCGCTTCTTCACCAAGGCGATGGCCGACTGCGGGCTGATCGCCGATCGCGAGCCGTTCAAACGGCTGTTCAACCAGGGCCAGATCCTGGGCGCGGACGGCGAGCGGATGTCCAAGTCGCGCGGCAACGTCCAGGATCCCGACGAGCTGGTCTCGCGCTACGGCGCCGACACCGTCCGCCTGTTCCTGATGTTCATGGGCCCGTGGGACCAGGGTGGGCCATGGAGTCCGACCGGGATCGGCGGCGTCTACCGCTTCCTGAACCGAGTCTGGACGCTCGTCCTGGACCCGCACGGCCGCGAACCGGGCGATCCCGAGGCCGGCATGCTGCCGGCCGGGCAGTCTCCGGCGGAGGCCCGAGCGGCGATTCGCTCGGCCGCGCACCGAACGCTTCGCGACGTTCCCGCGGACTACGAAGCGTTCCGCTTCAACACGATGATCGCCAAGCTGATGGAGCTGGCCAACACCCTGTTCCGGTATCGCGGCACGGAGATTGCCGGGGGCGACGAGTGGAACGAGACCATCCGCCTGCTGCTGACGATGCTGGCACCCGCGGCGCCGCACATCAGCGAGGAGCTCTGGAGCCGCCGGCTGGCCGAGGCCGGGGAGGCCTGGACCTCGATCCACGCGCAGGCATGGCCCGAGGTGGATCCCGCCGCCGTCGTCGAGTCCACCCGGGAGATCCCGGTCCAGGTGAACGGCAAGCTCCGCGACAAGGTCGTGGTCGCCTCGGATGCCACGGACGCCGAGATCCAGGCGGCCGTCCTGGCGCGTCAGCGGATCGCGGCCATCCTCGACGGACGGACGCCGGACCGCATCGTCCTCGCCGGCGGCGGGAAGCTCGTCAACCTGGTGGTTCGCTGACTCCCGCCGGGGTCACGATGCCACCAGTGGCTGATCGATCGGCGCAGGCCTTGGCGATCCCGTACCACGCCGACACGACCACCGGCGTGGCCGCCGCACTCGGCGTCGATCCAGGCGTCGGACTGACCGGCGATGAAGCTCGGCGTCGCGCCGCGACGGGCGGCTCGAACACGCTCGACGCGGCGAAGCACGAACCCGTCTGGCGGATGGTGTTCGAATCGGCGACCGAGCCATTCGTGCTCATGCTGGCGGCGGCGGGGCTGCTCGCGATCCTCGTCGGCGAGCTGCGCGACGGCCTGCTCGTGCTGGCCGGGCTCCTGCCGATCGTCGGCGCCGACGTGGTCACCGAGTACCGCGGCGAACGGGCGCTCGAGGCGCTCCGCGACGCCTCGGCCCCCACGGCCCGTGTCCGTCGGGACGGGACGACGGCGATCCTTCCCGCAGCCGAGCTCGTGGCCGGCGACGTCGTCCTGCTCCAGGGCGGCGACGTCGTCCCGGCCGATCTCCGGATCTCGCGGGCCGAACGGCTCCTGCTCGATCGGAGCGTCCTCACCGGCGAGTCGATCCCCGAGGAGGGCCGGGTCGCGCCCGACCCGGCCGAGGCCCCGCTCGCCAGCCGGCATTCGATCGCCTACTCCGGGACCAGCGTCGTGGGCGGCCGGGGCGAGGGCATTGTCGTCGCGATCGGCCGCGCGACGGAATTCGGGTTGATCGCCGGCGGTCTCGTGTCGCGCGAGCGGCGCCGGTCGCCGCTCCAGCGCGAGCTCGACCGTCTGGTCCGGATCCTCCTGGTGGTCGCGATCGGGCTGATCGTGTTGACCAGCGGGCTCGGGTTCCTGCGCGGTCACCCGCTTGGCGAGAACGTGCTGGCCGGCATCTCGTCGGCCATCGCCGCCATCCCAGAGGAACCACCGGTCCTGCTCGCGGTGATCCTGGGCCTGGGCGCCTACCGGCTCCTCAAGCGCGGCGTGCTGGTCCGCCGGCTCAACGCCGAGGAGACGCTCGGCGCGGTCGACCTGATCGTGACCGACAAGACCGGGACGATCACCCAGAACCGGCTCGAGGTCTCGTCCGTCCGCACGCCGGACGGTCCGGTCGACGACCCGGTCGCGCGAACGACCCTGTTGGAGGAGGCTCTCCGCGCCGAAGAGGACGCCTGGCCCGGCGAGGGCGTCGTGCCGGCATCGTTCACGCGGGCCCTGCGAGCGGCGGTCGCCGGGGCGGGCGGCACGACCGTCCTCGACGCGGCCGACCTGGTCGAGGCCGAACCCGCGTCCGACACGCTGCCGGTCACCCGGACGCGCGCGCGCCGCGATGGCCACGAGGAGGGTCTCGCGCTCGGCGCGCCCGAGGTGGTCCTGGCATTTGTCGCGGCCGGCTCGCCGAACCCGTCCGAACAGGCACGCTGGGAGCAGCTGATCGAGGCGTCGGCGGCAGCCGGCGAGCGTCTGGTGGGCCTCGCCCGGCGCATCGACGACGGCCCCTGGCACATGCGCGCGCTCGTCGGGTTCGCGGACCCGATCCGACCCGGGATCGCGGAGGCGATGGGAGCGGCCCGCGCCGCCGGCGTGCAGGTCATCGTCGTCACCGGAGACCATCCCCGCACGGCGGCGACGATCGCGCGCGAGGCCGGCCTCGATGCGGACACCGTCGTCACAGGCGAGCAGCTCGCGAGCTGGGATGACGCCAGGCTCGCCGCCGAGCTGCCGGCCCTCCACGTGGTGGCCCGCTCGACGCCGGAGCAGAAGCTTCGCCTGGTGCGCGCCGCCCGGACCGATCGTCGGATCGTGGCGGTCACCGGCGACGGCGTGAACGATGCGCCCGCACTGCACGGCGCCGACGTCGCGGTGGCGATGGGCAGCGGCACCGCCGTGGCCCGTGAAGCCTCCGACCTGGTGCTCGGCGACGACTCGTTCGCGACGCTGATGTTCGGGCTCGCCGAGGGCCGGCGCATCGTCGACAACGTCCAGAAGGGCCTCGTGTTCATCGTCTCGACCCACGTGGCGTTCCTGGGGTTCATCCTGATCTCGACGCTCTTCGTCGCCGAGCGCCAGGTGCTCGTGCCGCTCCAGATCCTGTGGATGGAGCTGTTCATCGACCTGTCGACGTCGATCGCGTTCGAGCGAGAGCTACCGGAGCCCCAGATCATGACCCGGCCACCCCGCCATGCCGACCAACCGCTGCTGACGAACGGGATCCTGGCCGGTATCGTCGGCGCCGGGGGGTTCACCGCGGTCGCCGCGCTGGTCGTGATGCTGACCCACGGCGGCGACTTCCAGCACGCCGCCTGGCTCGCCTACACGACGCTCGTCGCCGGTCAGGTCGTCCGGGCCTACTGGAATCGGAGCGTCCGGGTCCCGATCCACCGGCTCGGCCGGAACGGCTTCCTCCTCGCGGCAGGGCTGGCCGCGGTTGCGATCCAGGTGCTCATCCCGTACGTGCCGCCGCTGGCGGAGGCGTTCCGCGCCACGCCGCTCGACCTGGCCGACTGGCTGCTCGTCGCCGCCGTCGCGTTCGCCCCCGCCGTGGTGGCCGAGCTCGGTCGGATGCGCGGCCGCGGGGCGAGGATCTGGGTCGCCTGAACTCGGGGCTCAATGATCCGTCCCGCGCACTAGACTCGATCCCATGGATGACCTCAGGCTCGGCGCGCTCTGCTGGAACCAGTACACCGACTGGCCGGCCCTCCTCGAGGCCGGGATCCGAGCAGAACGGCTCGGCTATGACACCCTCTGGACCTGGGACCACCTCTAC
>JACQEF010000014.1 GCA_016200745.1 Chloroflexota bacterium
CTTCGGATGCAATTGCGCTGCACTGGCTGCCGCCGAACTCGCCGATGTGGCCGCACGGTTGCCCCAGCCGCAAGGATCCGATCGGTCGGCGACAGTTTGTGCATCTGATCCAGCGCCTTGCGGGGATCTTGCGGCAGGTGCAAGGTTCGGCCCGGTGCCGTTGTCCGCCCGGCACCCCACACGCCCACGTCGGCCCTTGCGCTTACCTTCGGCCGAGCAGGTCTGCCTCGAGCGCTCGCATGGCGGCCTCCTCGGCAGGCTCGGCGTGGTCCCACCCGCACAGGTGGAGCGCGCCGTGCGTCGCCAGCAGCCGGAGCTCGTCGCCCGGCTCCCACCTGACGTCGCCGGTCTGGCCGCCGCGGCCCGCCGAGGCCTGCTCGATGGCGCGCTCCACAGAGATCACCACATCGCCGAGGTGCAGCCTACGACCCGGTGGAAGCGGGAACGCGGCCGGCGCCGCGGACCCGTGTCGCGGCCCACCGTCGTGCGGCGGAAACGCCCCCGGCGCGAGGAGCGGGAACGACAGCACGTCGGTCGGACCGGATCTGCCGAGATGCGCCTCATTGAGCGACGCGAGCTCGGCGTCGTCGGTCAGGATCAGCCCGACCGACGCCGGTCTCGGCGCGCCCGCGGCCTCCACGGCGCGGGCCATCGCGCGGGCCAGGGCGCCGGCCGGGACCAGCGCCGGCACCCCGTCGCGGATCGTCACGTCGACCCGCCACTCTCCCAGATAGATCGACCGGCTCACGAAGCGGAGCCGCCGCCTCCACCCACCCGACCGGCGGCCGCGCGCCGGGATTCCAGCTCCACGACCGTGTTCTGCGGATACGCGATGCGGGTGTGGTACATGCCCAGCAGCTGGCCGACGAACGCCTCGCGGATCCGCTCGAGGTCGCGCAGCGTCAGATCGCATTCGTCGAACTGGCCGTCGGTCGTGCGCTCGTCGATGATCCGGCTGACCATGGCCCGGATGGCCGCCTCGTCACGCGAGGCCAGCGACCGGACCGAGGCCTCCACGCCGTCGGCGAGCATGATCAGGGCCGCCTCGCGGGTCTGCGGCTTGGGGCCGGAGTGGCGGAACTTGCGTTCCTCGACCGCCACGCCCGGGCCGGCCAGGTCCTTCGCCCGGGCGTGGAAGTAGCTCATGATCGCCGTCCCGTGGTGCTGCGGGATGTAGGCGATCAGCGCCTTGGGCAGGTGCGCCTTGTAGGCCAGGTCGATGCCGTCCACCACGTGCTGCTTGACGATGCCTGCGCTCACCTCGGGGTCCAGCTGGTCGTGGATGTTCTCGCCGCCGGCCTGGTTCTCGATGAACGCCAAGGGGTTCGCGAGCTTGCCGATGTCGTGGTAGTAGGCCGCCACGCGGGTCACGAGCGCGTCGGCGCCGATCGCCTCGGCGGCACGTTCGGCGAGGTTGCCGACCATCAGCGAGTGGTGGTAGGTCCCCGGCGTCTCGACGAGCAGCCGCCGCAGGAGCGGTTGCGACGGATTGGCGAGCTCCAGCAGCTGGAAGACGGTCAGGATCCCGAAGACCGACCCGAGCACCGCGAACGAGCCGACCGCCGCGACCCCCGAGCCCGCCGCCGACGCGGCCGATGCGAACCAGAGCTCGAGGACGCCGCGCAGGTCGCGGGCGCCGAGCAGCGAGAAGACCGACACGACGAGCGCACTGACGAGGAACGACGCGACCGCCGCCTGGAGGAAGACCTGCAGCCGGTCGCCGCGGCGGATGGCCACGATCCCGGCCAGCCCGCCGAGGAAGATGTAGGTCGTGATCTCGAGCGACGAACCGTTGACCGCTCCACCGATGACCGCCACGAATGCCATCAGGACGGTGGCGATCGACGCGTCGAGCAGCACGGCGACGAGCATCGCGATCGCGGCCGTCGGCAGGAAGAACGGCAGCGTCGGTCGGCCGGCGGTGATCTTGAGGGCCAGGGTGGCGCCCACGAGCAGCAGGCCGACCAGGATGAGGACGTTGTTGCGGTGCCAGAGCCCCGGCCGGAACCGCCAGATCCAGCCCAGCAGCATGCCCACGACGAGCACCGCGAGCAGGAGCCAGCCGGCGAAGCTCGTCACGTCCGGGGCCGCCTGGCCCAGGCCGAGCTTGTCGATCACCTCGAACTGGGTCGGGCTGATCTGCTCGCCGTTGCGGACGATCACCTGGCCCTGCAGGATCGAAACACGGACCGGGGTGACGGCCTCGGCGGCGCGGTCGCGCGCCTGCGCGGTGAGCTCCTCGCTGAACGACGAATTGGGCACGAGCAGCGGGCTGATCAGCTCGGCGGCAAGCATCCGCTCGGCCTCGTCGAGGCCCCCGGCCATCCTCCCGGACAGGCGGCTTCGGGTGTCCGCCACCTCGCTGTCGCGGAGCTCGGTCCGCTCCGTGGCGTCGAGGACCCTGGCCGCCTCGGTCCGGACGACGGCCCAGCCGGCGGCATCGAGCCCGACCAGGGTCTTCCGGGCCGCGCTCGACAGGTCGGCGATCGCGGTCTCGAGCAGGGTCGTCCGAGTCGCATCGGAAAGCTTGGCCGAGAACGTCGTGTCGATCTGGAGGACCCGGCGTTCGAAGGCGAACTGCTGCTCGGCCGCGATGGCGATCGCGTTCTCGGTCGTGTAGTCGTACTGCGGCTCGACCGCCTGGCGGGCCGCGGCCTGGGCGTCGGCCGTTCGGACATCGCTCTCGAAGTCGATGGCCCGCGGGGCCAAGATGTCGCGCGGGGCCAGGTCGCCGACGGCGACCTGGAGCGGCTGCTGCGGCAGGATGTCGGCGCCGAGGATCGCCGCGAGTCCTGCGATCAGGATCGCGGCCGCGATGGCGAGGCGCGTCGCGTCGCTGCGCGAGAAGCCGGCACGGGCGGCAACGGGTCGGGTCAGCATGGGAAGGGCACTGGCCGGCTCAGCTGCCGGCTCCGTCGTGCGCGGCGAGGTCCGCTTGCGCGAGCGCTCGGGCGACCAGCTCGCTGACGTGCCTGCCATCGGCACGGCCGCGGGTCCGCGGCGACAGCCAGCCCATGACCTTGCCCATGTCCCTCGCCGACGCGGCCCCGGTCGCCACGATGGCCTGGCCGACGAGGTCCGCGATCTGGGATTCGGTCAGTGGCTGGGGCAGGTACTCGCTCAGGATCTCGATCTCGCGCTCTTCCTTGGTGGCCAGATCCTCGCGGCCGCCACCACGGAAGGCCTCGACGGATTCGCGGCGGGTCTTGACCTCACGGGTCAGGACGGCCAGGAACTCGTCCTCGGTGAGCGGCCGGCCATTCCGCTTCTCGGCGTAGTGCGCGGCGCTCGACGCCATGCGCAGAACGTCACGGCGCAGCGCGTCACCGCCGCGCATGGCGGTCGCGATGTCGGTCTGGATGCGTTGCTGAAGCGACACCGGTCTGGCACCTCGGGCTGGGCGGGTCACCGTTTGTCGCGGTGCGCCGTCCGTGGAACCCGCGGGGGCAGGGGTTCGGGAGAGGGCGTGGGCCCGCTCAGCCGACCTGCGTTCGGGCGTTCTTCTTGCGCTTGGCTTCCTTGCGCTTGCGCTTCACCGACGGCTTCTCATAGTGCTCACGTCGGCGAGCCTCGGCGAGGATGCCACTCTGCTGGATCTTCTTGTTGAAGCGTCGCAGGGCGCTCTCGAACGTCTCGTTCTCACCCACTCGGACTTCTGCCAATCCCGGTTCACCTCCCCAGGCCTGGGGTCGTGCGATCGTCGTCAGGGCTTGCGGCCACCGGCCATGACGCGTCCCGGTCGGATCCCCGTCCGAGGCTGGCGGAGGCCCTACGAACGGCTCCGGCGCTGATCCTGCTCGAATGCCACCCGGCGTGGCGATACATCCTCCGAACCGCGTCGCACGCGTTGCCGGCCCGCGACCCTGTTCGCAGCGCCATCCCGAGTGGCGTACGGCAGGAACCAGAGCCCGGCCATCCGCCCGGTCGGATCTCGCAACCAGGCTGAGACGGCCCGGCCCCGGACAGGAAACGCGCTCCGGTACGTGCCATCCAATGGCCGCACGCGCGTCCGAGCCGTCGTCGAGTCATCGATCACGAGCAGACGGCCCACGATCCGGCATGGCCACGCTCGCTGGCGCGCGATCTCCGGCGCGAGTCGCGCCTTGCGATCGGGCGCGTGGATCATCGCCTGGCTATCCGGTACGACAGACTTGACCTCGACGACGAGCACGCTGGCGGTCGATCGATCAGCGCGAAGACATCAACCGAACCTCGCTCGCCCCGGACGGCGAAGGAGACCTCCACGAGCGTCTCCCAGCCAAGCGATTGCAGGCGCGCGACGACTCGCTCGACCAGGGCGGCGTGCGCCGCGTCCAGGAGTGGCACATTGGTCGACCTGCTCGAGGACGCTGTCGCCCGATACGGCGATCGCACGGCGCTGAGCCTGCGCCACGACGACGGCACCACGACGACCTGGAGCTTCCGCGAGCTCGACCGGCGCTCGCGGCTGGCCGCCTGGCGGCTGCGCGCCCTCGGGCTCGCGCCGGGGGATCGAATCCTCACGTGGTCGGCGTCGACGCCCGAGCTGCCGGCCGCCTACTTCGGAGCCATGCGCGCCGGGCTCGTCTACGTGCCGCTCGACCTGCGCATGTCGGCCGACGCGGTCGAGATGGTCGTCCGGGCCTCCGGAGCGCGGCACCTGATCCTCGGCACCGGCCGGGACGCGCCCGACCCGCGCGAAGCACGCCTCGACCAGTTCCCGACCGCCACGGTCGAGGCGCTGTCGGCCGATCCGGACGGCTCGTTCCCGACGGACTGGGAAGCCCAGCTGGCGGCATGGCCGAAGCCCGCCCCGGAGGACCTCTTCGAGCTCGTCTTCACGTCCGGCACGACCGGCACGCCCAAGGGCGTGATGCTCGCCCACGACAACGTCCGCGCCTCCGTCGAGTCATTCCACCGGATCGTGCCCCCGATGGACCACCGCATCGTCTCGATCCTTCCGCTATCGCACCTCTTCGAGCAGGCGGTCGGGCTGTTCTACGCGCTGTCGGTCGGGGCGGACGTCCTCTACGTGCGAAGTCGCAGCCCGCGGGTCATCTTCGATGCGCTGAGTGCCCACCGGGTGACGTCGATGATTACGGTCCCCCAGCTGCTCGACGTGTTCTGGAGCCAGATCGAGCGCGAGGCGGCGAAACGCGGCCAGACCGCGGCGTTCAGGCGGCTCCGGGCGGTCGGCCGCCGCCTGCCGGCCCGGGTCAGGCGCTGGCTGTTCCGGAGCATCCATGCCCAGTTCGGTGGCCAGTTCCGGCTGTTCGTGTCCTCGGGCGCGTTCCTGCCGCCGGCGCTCCAGCAAGGCTGGGAGGACCTCGGCGTGACCGTGCTCCAGGGCTACGGAACCACCGAAACGGGCACCGGCAGCTGCACCACGCTCGAGGATCACGGGCTCGGCACGGTCGGCCGTCCACCTGCCGGCATCGAGATGCGGCTCGCCGGCGACGGCGAGATCCAGTTCCGCGGAGCACCCCTGTTCAAGGGCTACTGGCAGGACCCCGTCGCCACCGCCGCCGCGTTCACCGACGACGGCTGGTACCGGACCGGCGACATCGGCCATCTCGACGCCGATGGCCGGCTCGTCCTGTCCGGTCGGAGCAGGGACATGATCGTCCTGCCGAACGGCTTCAACGTCTATCCGGAGGACATCGAGAACGCGCTCCGTATCGCCGGCCTGCGCGATTTGGTGGTGGTCGAGACGCGGCCCGGCCGGATCGAGGCGATCGTCCTGGCCGGAGCGGCGGGCGGCGGCGACGCGGCGACGCTCCGGACCACCCTCGACGCCATGGTCAAGGCGGCCAACGCGCGGCTCGGACCGAACCAGCGGATCGCCGCCTGGCGCCTGTGGCCGGACGAGGATTTCCCCCGGACGCACACCTACAAGATCCGGCGGGCGCCGATCCGGGATTGGGCGATCGCCGACACCGTGGTCCCGGAGGCCTAGGGCGAGGACCGCCGCGCGGCGGGATGCCCGCGGGCCGCGGTCCCTGCCCGGGCCGTCTCGTCGGGAGGTGCCGGCCGACCTGGGCCTACCCGCCGACCGGGAAGCCGACCCCCACGGTCTCGAGCGCCTGCTGGATCTCGGGCGCCGCCGGGTCCTGGGCGGCGCCGGGCAACCAGTCGTAGAAGACCAGCGTCGCGCCGACCTGGCGCAGAACCTGGACCGAGCCCTCGGGCGACTGGATCCGCCCGGGCCCGGTCTCGAGGTAGTGTTGCTCCTCCGCCGCGGCCAGCACCGCGGTCGAGGAATCGGGGAACTCGTAGACGACGATGAAGCCCCTCGTCGGATCCTTGGCGAGCACCACCTGGTAGACCGCGCGCGGGGCCGTCGCCAGCAGCGGCGATTCGACCGGCCGGACGGGGGCCTGCGTATCGGCCAGCACCAGCTGATGCGCGGCGAGCGCCGCGACGAGCGCGGCCCGGGTCTGGTTGACGGCGGGGCTGACTGTCGTCGACGGGCCGATCGACGCCGCCGGGAAGGTCCGGGCGGGCTCCTGGGTCGTGGCACAGCCGGCGGCGAGCAGCGCCACGACGAGGACGGCGAGCGCGCCGGGCACGGCCGGCCTCAACCCGGTGGCCAGTCGAACGGGCGGCCGCCCATCAGGTGGACGTGCAGGTGATCCACGGTCTGCCCGCCCCAGCGACCCACGTTCAGGGTCAGCCGGTAACCACCGTCGGCGATCCCCTCGGAGCGAGCCAGGTCGGCGGCCACCGCGAACAGGCGGCCGAGCAGCGGGCCGTCCGCCTCGGTCAGGTCGGTGGCGGACGGGATGTGCCGGCGGGGCATCACCAGGATGTGCGTCGGCGCCCGCGGCGAGATGTCGCGGATGGCGATGACGAGGTCGTCGTCGTGGACGCGAGTGGACGGGATCTCGCCGGCCACGATGCGGCAGAACAGGCAGTCGGGCGCGGCCGCCGATTCGGGGCTCACCACAGCACCGGTTTCGAGCTCATCAGGAACCCGATCGTGCCGACCAGGCCCGCCATCAGGTACGACACGTAGCGCTGGCGCTGTGCCCTCGCCCGCCAGCGGGCGTCGTCGGCGCCGGCACGGATCCCGATCAGGGCGCGCAGGTTCGGCCGCTGGATGAACAGCGCGATGCCGCTCGTGACGGCGTAGATCGCCAGCGCCAGCAGCGGCCAACCCCAGCACGAGGGTCAGCGCCAGCGTCACGTGCGCGACCAGCAGGATCGGGAAGAACCACGGCATGGCCGCGATTGTAGGGCGACCGGCCCGCGCGTCGGGTTCGGCGCAGGGCGCTGCGCCGAACGGCGGCACCGGCTCAGGCGCTCCGCCTCGCGTCGAGCGCCACCCAGTCGCCTTCATCGCGTCGGCCGACGACCGCGAGCCCGGCAGCCTCGAGCGAGATCTGGACCTCGGCTTCGCGGTCGATGAAGATCCCCGATGCCACCAGCGTGCCGCCCGGTCGCAGCTCGTCGCGCAACAGCGGCGCGAGCGGCACGAGGACGCCGGCAATCAGGTTGGCGAGCACCAGGTCGAACCCGGTTGCGGCGCTCGGGAGGCTCCCCTGCCGTGCCCGAAGTCGCCGGACGACGCGATTGCGCCGGGCGTTGGCGAGGGTCGCCTCGACCGCGATCGGGTCGGTGTCGACACCGAGCGCCGACGCCGCGCCCAGCTTCAGGGCGGCAATCGCCAGGATGCCGGATCCACAGCCGACGTCGAGGACCCGTCCGCCCGCCACGATGCCCTGATCCGCGAGCCCTTCGAGGGCCGCCAGGCAGAGGCGCGTCGTGGGATGCAGCCCGGTCCCGAAGGCCATCCCGGGATCGAGTGCGAGCACGACGTCGTCCGGCTCGCGGCGGTGGCGCCGCCACGTGGGCCGGATCACCAGCCGGCGGCCGACCCGCAGGACCGGGAAGTAGGCCTTCCACGCCTCGGCCCAGTCGGCCTCGTGGACGAGCCGCGTCCGGAGCTCGCCGATGGGACGGAGCCCGAACGCCCGGAGATGCCCGAGCGTCTCGGCCACGCCGGCCGCCGCCCGTTCCGCCGCGGCCCGGTCGCGGGCTGGCAGGTAGGCGCGGACCGTCGCGGGCCGGCTCGGGTCCAACCGCGCGCCGAGACCCTCGTCGACGAGCTCGAAGGCGGGCTCGACCGAGGTCCCGCCGGGTGCCGCACGACCGAGGATCTCGCTGACCGCCTCGACCGCTTCGACGTCGGCATCCACCGCCAGCTCGAGCCAGGCGCCGGCCCCCGCCTCCGTCGGGCCGGCCCCGGGATCGGGCGCGGCTCCACGGCCCGTGCTCGACGTCGCCCCGGGCGTCCGAGCCCCGCTCAACCGAGCCCGAGCTTCTCGCGGATGCCGCCGTGCCCCGTCTCGACCGATTCCCCCGATTCCTCGGCGTAGGCCGCCAGCAGCTCGCGCGCCCGCTTGGACAGCCGGGTCGGCACGACGACATCCACGAGCACGTGCAGGTCGCCGCGGACGCCGCGCCGGAGATGGGGCACGCCCTTGCCGCGGAGCCGGATCTCGGTCGCCGGCTGGGTGCCGGGCTTCACCTCGACCTCCTCGGCGCCGTCGACCGTGGGCACCGTGATCTTCGTCCCGAGGGCCGCCTGGGCGATGGACACCTGGGCCTCGTAGTAGAGCTCGGTTCCGTCACGCTTGAGCGACGGGTGGGGCTGGACGTGGACGGCGACGTACAGGCTCCCCGCCGCGCCGCCGCGCGGTCCGACCTCGCCCTCGTTCGACAGCCGGATCTGGTGGCCCTCGTCGATCCCGGCCGGGATCGTGACCCGGAGCGTGCGCCGGCGTTCGATCCGGCCCTCGCCGCGGCACGTCTCGCATGGCGTCTCCACGATCCGGCCCTCGCCGCCGCAGCGTGGACAGGCGCTGACGTTGACCATCTGGCCGAGCATCGTCTGCCGGATCGAGCGCACCTCGCCGCGACCGTTGCACTGCGGGCAGCTCGTCGGCTCGGTCCCCGGCTTGGCACCGCTGCCCAGGCACGTGTCGCAGCGAACCAGCACCGGGAACTCGATCTCCTTCTCGGACCCCTTGACCGCTTCCTCGAACGTGATCCGCAGGTCGTAGCGGAGGTCCGCTCCGGGCAGCGGCCGGCCCCGTCGCGCGCCGCCGGCGGCTGCCGCTCCACCGCCGAAGAAGGCGTCGAAGATGTCGCTGAAGCCGCCGAACGTATCGAACCCCGGCGCTCCGGCACCGCCGACGCCGGCTCGCCCGAACATGTCGTACCGCCCCCGACGGTCCGGGTCGGACAGCACCTGGTACGCCTCGTTGATCTCGGTGAAGCGGTCGTGGGCCGTCGGGTCCTTGTTGACGTCCGGGTGCCACTGCTGGGCGAGCTTGCGGTAGGCGCGCTTGATCTCGGCGTCGGTCGCGGTCCGCTCGACGCCGAGGATCTCGTAGTAGTCGCGCTCGGTGGTGGCCATGCTGGACGTGAAGGATACGGGAGGCGGCGCCGGCGGTCCGCTCAGTCCGTGGCGGCGAGGTCCGGCCGGGCGGCAAGCTCGCGCGCCCGGTCGAGGACCTCACGGAACATCGGCGCCGTCAGCCGGCCCGTGAAGGTGTTCTGTTGACTCGGGTGGTACGACCCGAGGAGGGCGTACGGCCCGATCTGGGCCAGGCGCCCGTGGCCGAACCGCGGTCTGAGCCGCGCCGGGTAGCCCAACGCCTCGAAGGCCCGGAGGCCGGCCTCCCAGCCGAACTGGCCAAGGGCGACGACGACGCGAAGCCGGTCGAGCAGCCCGAGCTCGCGCTCGAGGAACGGCGCGCAGGAGTCGCGCTCGAGCGGCGTCGGCCTGTTGGCGGGCGGCGCGCAGCGGACGGCCGCGGCGATGTACGTGTCGGTCAGCGTCAACCCATCATTCGCCCGTCGCGACGCGGGGCGGTCGGCCAGCCCCGCCGCATGGAGGGCGGCCCACAGGAAGTCCCCTGAGGCGTCGCCCGTGAACACGCGGCCGGTGCGGTTGCCGCCGTGGGCCGCCGGCGCCAGCCCGAGCAGCAGGATCCGCGCCTCCGGGTCACCGAACCCGGGCAGCGGCCTGCCCCAGTACGTCTCGGCGCGGAAGCGCTTGACCTTCTCGCGCGCGACCTGCTTGCGCCACGCGACGAGCCGCGGGCAGCGGCGGCACGCGACGATCTCGGCCGTCAACGCGGCGAGCGCCGCCCGGTCGGTCACGAGAGCTCCGCCCAGGCGACCGCCGCCCGGCCCGCCATCCGGGTCGCGCCTACTTGAGGAGCAGGAGATCGATCCGCCGCGACGTCACGGCCAGCCCGGCGATCCCCATCAGCGCCAGGTACGCGACGTGGAAGAGCAGGATCGGCGAGATGGCGCCGACCGCGAGCGAGCGGATCAGGTCCACGCCCTGGTAGAGCGGCGTCAGCTGCACGATCACGCGGAGCGCGTCGGGGTAGGCGTCGACCGGGTAGAACGTCCCCGAGAACAGGAACAGCGGAAGCACGACCAACTGGATGAGATCGAAGTCCTGCCAGGTGGTCATGAACGAGGTGGCCGCCATGCCCACGGCCCCGAAGGCGAAGCCGACGAGCAGTGCGGCCGGGACGGCCAGGACCACCCACGGCGTCACGACCAGCCCGAACAAGCCCATCACCGCCATGAACCCGAGCGCGTAGAGGCCGCCGCGGATGAGCGCCCAGCCCAGCTCGCCGAGCGCGATGTCGCCGGGCGACAGCGGCGTCGCGAGGATCGACGCGAACGTCTTGTTGTAGTTGAGCTTGAAGAAGAAGTTGAACGTGCTCTCGTTGATCGCGCCGTTCATCGCCGCTGTCGTCAGCAGCGCCGGTGCCACGAACAGCTGGTAGCTGATCGGCTGGCCGGCCGGTCCGTTGATGGTCCCGATCAGCGAGCCGAGCCCGAAACCGATCCCGAGCAGGTAGAACAGCGGCTCGAAGAAGCCGGACAGGATCACCAGCCAACCGTGCTTGTAGACGTACAGGTTGCGCTCGATCAGCCGGGCCGAGCGCCGGCTCCCGAAGCCGAAGCCCGCCGGCGCGACGCGCAGCGTGGGGGCGGTCATCCGCGCACCAGCCGGCGCTCCATCGTCACCAGCAGCGCCCACGTGCCGGCCGCGATGAACGCGAGAAGCGCGACGAGGTGCACCAGCGCGAAGGCCGGGTCGTTCACGATCGTCCCGAGCGACAGGCCGCGGGTGAGCGCCACGCCGTGGTACAGCGGGGTCAGCCAGGCCAGCGGCTGGAGGAACGCCGGCAGCGAGGTGAGCGGGAAGAACGTCCCCGAGAAGAGGAACAGGGGGGTGATCCCGAACCGGAAGATGTTGCTGAACCGGTCGGGCGTCCGCTGCGTGGCGGCGAACGCCGCGATCGGCGCCGCGAAGGCGAGCCCGGTCAGGACGGCGGCCGGGATCGCCAGCACGACCAGCGGCGACGCTGCCGCGCCGAACAGGACGATGATCAACGTAAAGACCGCCGCGATGAAGGTCAGCCGGGCCGCGATCCAGGCGAGGTTGCCCAGGGCGATGTCCCGCGGCGAGATCGGCGTCGCGTACATGGCGTGGAAGATCTTGTTCCAGACCAACCCGCCCATAATCGGGAAGGTCGCC
Organism: Chloroflexota bacterium; assembly: GCA_016200745.1. Lineage (GTDB taxonomy): Bacteria > Chloroflexota > Limnocylindria > Limnocylindrales > CSP1-4 > SPCO01. The sequence goes on from JACQEF010000014.1 coordinate 11,552, forward strand.
TCGAACGAGGCCGACTGCATCGCCGTGGCCGCCAGCAGGCCGGGGGCCAGGAACGCCAGGTACGACACGCCGCCGAGCGACGACACCGCCGAGCTCGAGACGTACGACCCCAGGCCCACGCCCATCGCCGTCAGGAACAGGGCCGGCGACAGGAACGACGAGAAGATCGACGCCCGAAAGGTCCGCCGGTACTGCAGGAAACGGTGCTCGAAGACCCGCCCGACGGTGGAATTCGTGCGCGGCAACGCGATCATCGGAGCCCGCCCCTACTCGATCAGCGAGCGGCCGGTCAGGCGCAGGAAGACGTCCTCGAGTGACGACCGGCGGACGAGAACCGTCTCGGGCTTCAGCCCTCGCTGGTGAACCGCGCTCGCCGCGGCCTCGCCGTCGTCGGCGTAGAGCAGCACGCGATCCGGAAGGTGCTCGACGCGCTGCGCGATCCCTTCCAGCCGGCCGTCGAGGCCCTCGGCGACATCCGGCCCGAAGCGGAGCTCGGCGACCTCGCGCGTCGAGTACCGCTCGATCAGCTCGCGCGGGCTCCCCTCCGCAACGATCCTGGCCTTGTCCATGACCACGAGGCGGTCGCAAAGCTGCTCCGCCTCGTCCATATAGTGGGTGGTCAGGACGAGGGTCACCCCGCGCTGCTTCAGCCGGTAGAGACGGTCCCACAGCAGGTGGCGCGCCTGCGGGTCCAGGCCGGTCGTCGGCTCGTCGAGGAGCAGCAGCTCGGGCTCGTTGATCAGCGACCGGGCGATCGTCAGCCGCCGCTTCATCCCCCCGGACAGGGGTTCCACCTGGTCACCGGCACGTTCGGTGAGCTGGGCGAACTCGAGCAGCTCGTCGGCACGCCGTCCGATCTCCGCTCGCGCCAGCCCGAAGTATCGACCGTAGATCACCAGGTTCTCGCGAACCGTCAGCTCGTTGTCGAGGGTGTCCTGCTGGGGTACGACGCCGACCCGGGCGCGGATCCGCGACCCCTCGGTCGCCGGGTCCATGCCCATCACCCGCAGCGTGCCGGCGCTGATCGGCGAGACCGATCCGATCATCCGCATGGTCGACGTCTTGCCCGCGCCGTTTGGACCGAGGAAGCCGAAGGATTCTCCGCGCGCAACGTCGAAGTCGATCGAGTCGACTGCGGTGAAGGTCCCGAACCGCTTGGTCAACTCGCGGGCATGGATGAGCGGCTCGGATGGGTGCTCGGGCATGGGCGGGCATGGTACCGCGGACGGGCGCGCAGATGAAATCGGAACGGTCGCGCCTCAGGGTGCTGGGCAATCCGGATGCGCCGGCGAATCAGCGGTGGTAGAGCTCCCGCCGGGACTCGCGGCGATCGTGATCCCCAGCCGGAAGGTGGGCACGGTCGAGATCGGCCGATCGTCGTCCGGGAACACGGGCATCTCCGAGCAGTACGGCTGGTCCAGGCCGTCACGCCCATACAGCTCCAGGACACGCCCACCGGGACTCCACACTCCGCCGTTGCCCCACTATGGCTCGATCACCCGTGTACCGATGACGGTCGGGTGCGACGTCGGGATCGTCGTCGGATCCGATTTCCGAAGCGTCGTCTCGCAGACACCGCTGCCAAGGTCGCACAGGTGCGTCAGGTCGCCGCTGTCGACCACCGCCAGCACACGCAGCAGGTGCGCCATGGCCTGCTGCTCGAACGGCACGATTGAACTCGGGGCGACTGCCGCGACACACACGTTCAGCACGAGGGGCATGGCGACCATCGCCGTCAGACCTGTCGACCGCGGATATGTTGGTGCCGCTTCGGGCGGGATCCCTCGTCATCGCGGTCGGTAGTGCGGCCAACTCATACTGGCGGATGCGGACGACCGGGTTCAGGCGTGAGCAGGGCGAGCAGCAGGGAGCCAGCGACCGGCGAGACCACGAGGCACACGACAAACCAGTTGCACTGTTTGTTGCCGCGCCTGCCTGCGACGATCTCTACCGAACCGATGAGTCCGATTCGCAGGAGCTGGATCCAGAGCGCCCCGTAGAGATCGAGCATCCGTTCCAGATCATCGATGCTGCCCCCTGCGTCGTTCTGGCGATCGGTGTTCCAACCGAGACGCCGTCAAGGGCCGGCGGCATCGACCCCGGGCGACCAACGACCCCCGCCGTAGTCCTGTGGCCTTCACGCCGATCAGTGCTGATCGCGTCGAACTGGCTCGTCGCCAATTGGTCGAGCGCCATCCCCTTCGGCTAGGACATGCCGGTTTCCGTCCAAGAAGCGCCAGTGGAATGACTGAGGCAGGGCGCTCGAATTGCCCGCGACGACCGCCACAAACGTGTCGTCCGGCCCTATGGCAGAGGTCCCTTCGGGCGTTAGTTCCAGACTGCTCGTGCCTGCTGGAGCGAGCCCGAAGATGTACGTGTCCGAGATCTGCCGTTCGGCGAGCGCGAATGACGAGAAGTGGATTGCTGGACGGGCGTCCCCGTACGCGAAGCCGACATTTACGTCTGAGCGACCCGGTTCGGAGCTAGTCAAGGTGATGCGCCCCACCGCCGAGTCACGTCGAACGCTGATCGTCTCATCGCCACTCCGGACGGAGACGCCGACCGGCGTTGGTTGGCTACCACACGCGTATGTTGCAAGCGCTATAGCCGATCCAAGCGATGCCAAACAGACGCGACGGAGACTCGGACGGGAGGGCTCAGTCTTCATTGGTTACCCCGCGGGAATCGGGCGGAAGGCTCGCTCGGCCGGGCCGCTCGAGGGTGGCCGCGGCCGAGCCTTGCATCTAGAAGATCACAGGCACGTAGTCAGTCAGCGGCCAGTTGTCCGTACCGGTTGAGAGACTAATGCTGGGGGCCGGAAGCCCGAACGTAACCGACACCTGCGTCGTGCTGAACGTATGTACGTACTCGAATACGACTCCGGACTGGTAGTTCTGGGTGCGTGTCTCGCCGACAGTGCCAAGGATGTAACCCCAATTTGCCAGGGCGACGCCCTGCCACTCCGGGAAGTAGTACTCGAAGCCCGAATTCGAGCTAACGTGGCCTGGCGTCATCGGAATGGACGACCCGCCATAGTAATAGCCGTACGCATACCGGCTCAGGAGGCCGAGTCCGCCACCCCACGAAAGGGCCACATGATCTGCGGTTGTCTGCCCGTAGTTTCCACCGGTAGACCATTGCCAGAAGCCACTGAGGTTCCAGCGGTAAGGAGACGGCTGACCTGAGATGTACTCGTAGGACGCGGCGACGGAGACGTATAGACCGTTGTTGCTGCTGCTCATTGGCTGAACGGAGCTGAGCGCAACAGGTTGGCCAAGAAGACGTCCGTCTGCGTCGATCGCCTGGAAATAGCGCTGATAGCCCACGACAACGCGGGTGGATCCGAAGTCCTTCTCGCGCGTGGCGCGTTCCTGGGCCGGCATGGTAGCCAGGATCTGCTGGAGGGTTGCAGGCGCAATGCCCGCCTGAGGACTCGGTTGCCCCGTTGCAGCCCCGACCGTCGTCACATTCACGCCGGTGAGCAGGACGAATGAGCTTGCCAGAGCGAATAGTCGGCTTCTTGAATGCACCTTTCGTCCCCCTAGGAGCCGAGCCCAAGTCGTCGGCGGGCTCGGGTCTTGTTTGTGTTTTACTTCGCGGTCCATCCGAGGCGGAACGGGATCCGATGGTGACTGCATGTCACTTCGTGCTCCACGACCATGGGATTCTTGCTTAGGCGGTCCTGGACCAGTCCGGAGCGTTGGCACGAGGCGACATCGGGCGTGTTCGTTTCAGCCACCACGCGGCATCCGATTGCCACGATCTTGGCTCGGCGCTGCGTCATAGGCGCTCCACGCTCGAGAACCTGTCATTGGCGGCGTCCCCGACGTAGCTCACCGGCGCAGTTCCCCAGTCCCAACGGGTGCCGCCATAGCCGATGTCCTGTGACCAGCGCGGATGCCCGCCTGGGTAGGGCGAGAACGAGCTGATCTTGTCGTTCCAGCCGACATCGCCCAAGTTCGAATACGGGTTCGTGGCGTCGAACGAAGCGCCGAGGAGGTCCCTGTCCGCGTACCAGCGGACGTACGGGCTCACCGAAGTCGACAGCTCCGCAGCACTTGCGGCTGCCAGTTCATCGAGATCCCGTTGTGCCGGATCAAGAAAGCAGCGGATCAACGGGTAGGAGCGATCGTGGCAGTGATAGCGGTACACGTCGGCGAGCGCGAGCGGCCTTCCGTCCAGAACGGCGTGGGCGATGGGCGGAGTGGACGCGGCGGCAACGGGCACGGCAGGCAAGCCAGATGCCGATGCGAAGGCGGCGCCGAATATCAGGTGTCGAACCACCCGCAAACCATTCGATCGTCCCATGACGTTCCCCTCGTATCCGCCTGTTGGTCACTGGGACGAGAAGTTGAGGCGGCCCCCCAGCCGAGGGGCCCCGAGTCGCCGGATCGGCACAGGCCCTGATCGTCTGACCGCCTCACGCGTACGATGCGCGAGGCTCAGCCGGGCCGTCGAGCGTTGAAACCCGCAACGAGCGTTGAGGAAAACCACGCAATCCAAGAGCGGGCCGGCAGCGATACCCGCCACACGCCCGCGGGCGGTTCACCGATAGGATGCAGTCGACGGAGGCTAGGGGGGATCTTGACCGACACCCGGAGAGACCTCGACCGAGCCGGTGGCTCAAGGCGACGCGCACGGATCGGGTCGATGTCGTCGAGCTTCTCCGCGGCCCTGCTGGTCGCGCTGGCGGTGTTTGTCGTCCACGCCTGGCTGGCGCTGGTTTCGACGCCGCCGGTTCGTCTCGGGCTGAGCCAAACCGCAAACGGCGATCTGGTCGTGTCGGAGGTGCCCGTCGCCGAAGGTGCATGGCTCGGCGGGGTCAGACCGGGGATGGCGGTGGCGAACGTCGTGCCGCCAACAGATCCGGCAAGTTGGGAGAGCCTCACGGTTTCGGACGGTCCGCTCCTGCTCACGATCCAACGTGACCCGCTCCCGCCAGACGCCGTCACGCTCACGCCAGGACTGGTGGCGCTGTTGCTCGCGGCCCTCGCCTACCGAAGCGCGCCAGGCATCGCGTTCTGGCTCCTGGCAGTGCCGGCGCTCGCGAGCCTGGCAGCGGCCTCGGACCTAGTTCCAGCGGTCATCGGCTTCGGACTCGTCCTTGCCCCTGTCGCCGTGGGCGCGCTGTTCGTGATCGATCGCAACTTGAACTTGCCGCGCATCTCGACAGCGGCGGCGATGTTCGTGCTCGCCGCCGTGGGAATCGCGTGGCTCGTCGCTTATGGCCAACGCTTCGATTCCTGGGCTGTCCCGCGGCTGCTGTCCGCAGGAACCGCGCTCGGCCTGCTCGCGTTCGTGTCGGTCGCAGTTGCCCGGCATGCCTCCTGGCGCGCTCGATCGCGCCTGGCTCGCAACGGCAACGCCGCGCCAGCGATAGTGGAGTTTCTCGGAGCGACGGCCGACGAGTTGATCCCAGGCAGATCCCGCAGCCGCGTGTTTGCGATCGAGTCGGAACGCAGCCGCCTCGCGAACGACATCCACGCCGAGGTGATGCCCGCCCTGGCCGAGGTCATCCAGTCCGCGGATACGAGCGCCGACCCTGCGACAGCCACGAGGCTGCGCGCCGTTGCCGCCGAGCTACGTGACCTGATGACCGAGCGACGCCTACCGGTTCTCGAAGAGCTGGGGCTCGTGCCCGCGCTCGAATGGCTCGCCGAGCGCGTGGAGGAGCGGACAAACGTCCGCGTCGAGATCGACATTCAGGGCGATAACGTCCAACGTGCGCCGAGAGATGTGGAGCTGGCCGCCTATCGGATCGCCCAGCAGGCCCTCGACAACGCCCTGATCCATGCCCGCGCTCACACGATCCGGATCGATGTCAATTTCAGCGGCCAACGGCTGGAGCTCGAGATCGTCGACGATGGCCTGGGTCTCCCGCCCGATGCCGAGACTCGCGCCCTTCGCGCAGGGCACCTCGGGCTGGCCGACATGCGGTCGCGAGCCGCGGCGATCGGTGGGACGTTCCGGATTGCCGCTCGTCCGGGCGGTGGGACCACGGCGGCGCTTCGATGGCCGGCCTGATTCGGCTCGCCGTCGTGGACGACCATCCGGCGATCTCCGAAGGGCTCGCCCATCGCCTCGCTGCGGAGCCGGACATCGAGCTCGTCGGTGTCGCTTCGACGCTGCCCGCCGCCCGGCAGCTGATCAATGCCGAGAACCCGGACGTCGTGCTGTCGGACGTCGAGCTTGGCGACGGGGATCGCGGCTTCGAGCTACTGAATCCCGACGGCCCTGCGGACCGGGTGGGTCCGGCGATCCTCTTCCTCAGCGCCTATGACTACCCGGCGTTCCGAGCGCTGGCGATGGAGCTGGGCGCCGCCGGATACGTCCTGAAGACAGCTCCTGTCCTCGAGATCCTCGATGCCATTCGGACGGCCGCTGCCGGTCGCACCACCTTCACCTCCCAGGACCTACGAGCGGCGCAGCTGGTGCTGCGCAGACCTTCGGACCGCGAGCTCGAGGTCATCGAGCTCCTGGCGGCGGGCCGAACCAACGACCAGATCGCGGCCAGCCTGGCGATCGTACCGAGAACGGTCGAGAGCCACCTGCGGCGGCTCTTCGCGCGATATTCGGTCTACAACCGGACGGCACTGGTCATGCTCGCCCTCAACCACGGCTGGGTCGAGGGCCCCACGCGGTAGTCACCGCCTCGCCGCCGACCGTCCCCACGTGGAGCGTGACGATCCCGCCTGACATCCCGTGCCAGGTCACATCGACCAGGCCCGCCTCGCGCATGATCTCCGCGATCCGCTCCGGCCGGGGATAGCCCTTGACGCTCCGGACGAGGTAGCCGTACGCCGCTCCGTGTCCGGCGACGCGGCCGAGCAGCGGGACGATGCGGTCGAACCAGGTCTGCAGGAGCCGAGCCAGCAGGCTCCGCGGTCGTGCGATTTCGAGACACACGACCCGGCCACCCACCCGAACGGAGCGCGCCATCTCCTCGAAGCCTCGGCGGTAGTGGGGCAGGTTGCGCATGCCGAAGGCGATCGTCGCCGCATCGAAGCTGCGATCCTCGGTCGGCAGCGCCAGAACGTCGCCGACGACGAACTCGATGCCGCGACGATCGCCGAACCGGCGCGTTGCGATCGAAATCATCCGTGGCGAGATGTCGACACCGAGCACGGTGCCGCCCGGTTGGACGCGGTCGAACAAGGCGGCTGCCACCTTTCCGGTGCCGGTCGCCACGTCGAGGACCCGGTCCCCAGGGCGGACGCCTGCCAGTTCGACCGCGACCCGGCGCCAGCGTGGCTCCTGGAAGGCGGAGATGACCAGGTTCATCGGGTCGTAGACGCCCGCGATCCGGTCGAACATGTCGCGGACGTCCGCGGTCGGCGCCGCATTCCCGTGATCGGTCGAGCGGCCGGATGGGGTGTCGCGCTCGGGTGGACGCATCCCGGAGATGGTACCCGGACGGGCCGGTAACGTGCTAACGCCAAGTAACACGTACTTCCCCGTCCGGTGGTACGATCGGGGCATCCGCGGTCCTCCTCGCGGCCACGACGGAGAGCCCCTCGCCATGCGCACCCTCGCCCGCCCCATCGGCCTCGGTCTCGCCGCCCGTGGCGACGTCGATGAAGTCGTGGGCTGGGCACGCCAGGCGCGGGACCACGGCCTGGAGTCGGTGTGGGTCCACGACAGCTACTTCGAGCGCGATGGGGTCAGCTTCACGACCGCGATCGCCCAGGCGATCGCCGCGGACGGGGACGCCGACGAGGCCGGCTTCCGGGTGGCGCTCGGCGCCGCCAACCCGTTCACCCGCCACCCCGTCGTACTGGCGATGACGGGCTCCGCGCTCGACGAGATCCTGCCGGGCCGGTTCGTCCTCGGCATGGGCACCGGGCTGCCGCTGCGGCTCAAGCAGATGGGGATCCCGTACGACCCGGACACCGCCGTCGAGCGCGTCTCCACCGCCATCGACCAGATTCGCGCGCTCTGGGCCGGGGAGCGGCTGCCATCGGCGACGCCCGGCCTGCCGCCGATCCAGCCGATGTTCCCGCCGACGCACCGGATCCCGATCGTGATCGCCGCCTATCGCAAGGCGTTCGTCGAGCTGGCCGGCCAGAAGGCGGACGGCTACCTCGCCCGGCCGGCGGAGTCCATCCCGTCGCTGCGCGGCATCCTCGAGCGCCTTCGGGCGTCGGCGGAGGCGGCAGGGCGCGATCCCGACTCGATCGAGACCGCCGGGTACCTCCTGTCGCTCGTCGACAAGACGCGTCGCGAGGCGCTCAACCGGGCCAAGCGCGAGCCGTTCGTCATCTACATGATGTCGGTGCTGTCCGACGTCTCGCTCCACCGCGCGGGGTTCGAGGCCGACCTGCGCGATCGCATCGCCACGGCCTGGCGGGCCGAGGACTTCACGACGGCCGGCAACCTCATCCCCGACGAGCTGCTCGATGCGTTCATGCTCTGCGGAACGCGCGAGGACGTGGCGGCCGGGGCGATGGCCTTCCACACCCAGGCCGGCCTCCAGCTGCCCCTGCTCCAGCCGGTCCTGCAGGAGGATCGCCAGATCGACGAGCTGATCGCGGCGGCGACGATCTTCGCGTCGATCCCGGACCCGGTGGCCGCCACGCAGCGCCAGGTCGTTCCCGCGGTCGCGGGCGCGGTTCCGGTCGCGGGCGCTGCGGTCGCGGTCGCGCCTGCCGGGCCCTCCCCCGCGGGCGCCGCCACGCTCACCCTCGCCACCGATCGAACGCTCGGTCGCCGCGACCGGCTGGCCCGCCGGGCGGGCGCCGTCTACGAGATCCTCCGGCCGTTCGCCTTCACCGCGTCGATCATCCCGGTGCTCGCCGGTGCGTCGCTGGCCTGGGTCCACCAGCTGTGGGACTGGCCGGCGTTCATCGCCGGCCTGCTGGGCGGCGTCTTCCTCCATGCCGGCACGAACGTCGTCAACGAGGTCTACGACGTCCGGAAGGGCATCGATACGATCACGAGCCCGCGGGCGAGCCACGCGATCGTCAAGGGCCGGATCAGCGAGCGCGCGGCGCTCCTGTTCGCGGGGGCGGCCTTCGCCCTCGCGGTCGTGTTCGGCGTCTACTTGACCTGGCTGCGGGGCCCGGCGATCGTCGGGCTCGGCGTCGTCGGCCTGATCGCCGGCTGGGGCTACACCGCACCGCCGCTCGAGTACAAGAACCGTGCCCTCGGTGTGCCGCTCGTGTTCGTCCTCATGGGACCGCTGATGGTCGAAGGCGCCTACTTCGCGGTCAGCGGCACCTGGTCCCTGACCGCGCTCGTCCTGTCGGTGCCGGTGGGACTGCTCGTCGCGGCCATCCTCCACGGCAACGAGTGGCGCGACATCCGCGAGGACAGCCGGGCCGGCATCTCCACGCTGTCCGCCCGGGTCGGCCGGCGCTGGGCGCATTACGGGTACGTGGGCCTCGTTCTCGGTGCCTACATGGTCCTCGCGGTGTCGGTCATCGCGGGGATCCTCCCGGCCTGGACGATGCTCGCCATCCTGTCGCTGCCGTTCCTGGCCCAGGTCATCCGATCGGCCGAGCTCGGGGCGACCGGTCAGGCCCGGGCGATCGCAATGATCGATCTCCAGACGGCGCGGCTGCACCTGGCGTTCGGGTCGCTGCTCGTCGCAGGGCTCGTGCTGTCACGACTCGTCGGTGGCTGACCGGCACGTCGCCGCCGACGGCGTCGCCCCGGGCGCGCTGGCGGTCGGGCTGGTCGCCGCCCAGGTGGCCTTCGCCTCGACGTTCCGCGGACCGCGCGAGCGGTTCTGGCAGCGGATGACGTGGACCGGGCTGACCCTCGGATCGCTCGCCCTGATGACCAGCCGGCCGGCCCGCCGCGTCCGGATCGGGCCTGCCGAGGTCGCCCTCGGGCTCGGCTCGGCCGCCGCGCTGTACGGGACCTTCAAGGTTGGCGACGCCTTTGCCCGTCGGTACGTGCCCGGCGGTGCGGCGCAGATCCAGGACATCTACACGCTGCGCACGATCCGTGACCGGCAAGAGATCGCCGCGCGGCTGGCCACCGTCATCGGTCCCGCGGAGGAGCTCTTCTGGCGAGGGCTGGTGCAGGAGAGACTGATGGCACGCTACGGGCGCTGGCGCGGGGCAGCCCTCGCCGCGATGGCCTACGGCGGAGTTCACGTCGTGACCGGCAACTTCACGCTGTTCGGCGCGGCGGGGATTGCCGGCGCGCACTGGTGCGCGCTCTACGCCGCGGGCGTGCCGCTCGGCGCCCTCGTCGTCAGCCACGTGACGTGGGACGTCTGGATCTTCCTCGTCCAGCCGACCGGGGAGATCGCCTCGACCGCGACGTGACCCTCGAGGTCGCGCTGATCGCGGCATATCGCGTGGTCGGCTCGCTGCCGGCGCTTCGCTGGCCGCTGGCCGGCGGGCTCCTGGCGATCTTCGTCGACCTGACCGACCTCTACTGGATGGACGTCCTGGATCTCGGAGGGATCCCGGACTACCAAGTCTTCGACAAGCTGGCCGACCAGGTCTATCTCGCGGTGTTCCTGGTCGTCGCCCTTCGCTGGACGGGCCCCGAGCGGACGGTGGCCGTCGCTCTCTACCTGTTCCGGATGGCCGGCTTCGTGGCGTTCGAGCTGACCGGCGAGCGGGCGGTGCTCCTCCTCTTTCCGAACCTCTTCGAGTTCTGGTTCCTGCTCGTCGCCACGTTGCACCACGTTCGCCCGGGCTTCGCCTGGACGCGGCCGCACCTCGCCGCGGTCCTCGTCCCGCTGCTCGTCGCCAAGGAGATCCAGGAATGGGCGCTCCATTGGGCCCGGCTGTTCGACAACGTCACGTTCGTCGACGCGCTCGACCAGGTGCGCCGCTGGCTGGCGGGGCTCGTCGGGCGGGCGTAGGCCTCCGTCGCATGCGGCGGAGGCCGTGGGGCTCAGGGTCGCCGCGCCACGAGCAGGAAGACCGGGAAGCGTCGCGACTCGTGTTCGACCTGGGTGGCGGTCCGGAACCCGACATCCACGAAACCGGCCGCCCGCGCCAACCCGGCGAGGGCGTCGCGATCGAAGCCGTGATGGTGGATCCCCTCCGTGTCGGCCTCGTGGAACGAGCCGTCCTCGGTGTCCAGGTCGGCGAGCGCGATCCACCCGCCAGGCCGCAACAACCCGAAGATGGCGGCCATCGCCGCCGGCGTGTTCTCGACGTGGTGGAGCACGAGCATGGACACGGCCAGGTCGAATGGCTCGCCCGGCGGCGGGTCCGCCGTCAGGTCGAACCGGACGGCGCTCACCCGTCCATCGCCCACCGCCGCGATCTTGTCCCGTGCGACCGCGAGCATCCCGCCGGACGGCTCGGCGAGGACCAGCTCGCCGACGTCGCCCAGGAGCGCCAGGCCGAGCAGGCCGGTCCCGGCGCCGATGTCGATCAGTCGCGTGTCCGCACGCAGCGGCACGCTGGCCCGGACCGCCGCGGCGACCTGCTCGGCACGCTCGCGGCGTTCCGGGGTGTCCCAGTCCGGGGCACGCTCGTCAAAGGAGGTCGCGTGCCCGTGGTCGCGCGCCGGCTCGTCGAACGAGGTCACGTGGCCATCACATCCCTGCGCAACACCGGAGCGTCGCCGTCCTCGCGCCACGCGGGGCCGCCGCCCCGAGGCTCAGACCTCCTTGAACTCGCCTTCGACCGTCTCCTCGCCCGCGGCACCGCCCGCATCGGACGCGCCGCCCTCCCCACCTTCGCCGGCCGGCCCACCCGAGGTGCCGTCGCCGGACTCGCCGGCGGCCGACGCCGCGGCCTGGTAGGCGGCGGTCGCCACCTTCTGGAGGCTCTCGGCAAGCGACGACATGCCGGTCTTGACCGCCTCGATGTCGGAGCCCTTGAGCGCCTCGCGCAACGAGGCGACCTTGTTCTCGACCTCGAGCTTGTCCTCTGACGCGACCTTGTCGCCAAGGTCCTTGAGGGTCCGTTCCGCCTGGAACGAAAGGGCCTCGGCCTGGTTGCGGGTCTCGACCTCCTCGCGCCGCAGCTTGTCCTCGTCGGCGTGCTCCTGCGCGTCGCGGACCATCTGGTCGACGGCGTGCTTGTCGAGCATGGACGAGGCCGTGATCCGGACCTGCTGCTCCTTGCCGGTCGCCCGGTCCTTGGCCTTGACGTCGAGGATCCCGTTGGCGTCGATGTCGAACGTGACCTCGATCTGCGGGATGCCGCGCGGGGCCGGCGGGATGCCGTCCAGGATGAACCGCCCGAGCGTCTTGTTGTCGGCCGCGAAATCACGCTCGCCCTGGAGGACGTGGATCTCGACCTGCGACTGCGAATCGGACGCGGTCGAGAAGACCTGCGACTTCGACGTCGGGATCGTCGTGTTGCGCTCGATCAGCTTGGTCATCACGCCGCCGAGCGTCTCGATGCCGAGCGACAGCGGGGTCACGTCGAGGAGCAGGACGTCCTTCACGTCGCCGGCTAGGACGCCCGCCTGGATCGCGGCGCCGATCGCGACGACCTCGTCCGGGTTGACCCCCTTGTGCGGTTCCTTGCCGCCGAACATCTTCTTGACGGCCTCGACGACCGCCGGCATTCGGGTCATGCCACCGACGAGGATCACCTCGTCGATGTCGCCCGGCTTGAGACCGGCATCCTTGAGCGCGTTCCTGACCGGGCCCTCGGTCTTGGTGACCAGATCGGCCACGAGGTCCTCGAGCTTGGCCCGGGTCAGCGTGACGACGAGGTGCTTCGGGCCGGTCGCGTCGGCCGTGATGTACGGCAGGTTGATCTCGGTCGAGGATGTGGACGACAGTTCGATCTTGGCCTTCTCGGCCGCCTCCTTGAGCCGCTGGAGGGCCTGCTGGTCCTTGGCCAGGTCGATTCCCTGGTCCTTCTTGAACTCGGCCAGCAGCCAGTCGATCACACGCTGGTCGAAGTCGTCGCCGCCGAGGTGCGTGTCGCCGTTGGTGGCCTTGACCTCGAAGACGCCCTCGCCGAGCTCGAGGATCGAGATGTCGAACGTGCCGCCGCCCAGGTCGTAGACGGCGATCTTCTCGTCGCCCTTCTTGTCGAGTCCGTACGCCAGCGCCGACGCGGTGGGCTCGTTGATGATCCGCTTGACGTCGAGGCCGGCGATGCGTCCGGCGTCCTTGGTGGCCTGGCGCTGGGTGTCGTCGAAGTAGGCCGGAACGGTGATGACGGCCTCCGTCACCTTCTCGCCCAGGTAGGCCTCGGCGTCGGTCCGCAGCTTCTGGAGGATCATCGCGCTGATCTCCGGCGGCGTGTACGCCTTGCCATCCGCCAGCTGGAC
>JACQEF010000212.1 GCA_016200745.1 Chloroflexota bacterium
AACCCGGGCGCGCGGTCCCACAGCGGCGGCGGACCGTGGCGGGCCACGATCGCCGCGAGGTCGCGGTCGCGCGCGGCGAGCTCGTCGACGGCCCGCCCGAGGACAGCGTCGGTCAGGCGCCTGCGCGGGTCCATGCCCGGATTGCCTCCATCAGCCGGCAACGCCGCCGGATGCCCCGAACCCGGCCGACGGCAGCGGGTCGAACACGCGACCTTCCGCACCGCGGAGCCATGCCCTGGCGTTCTCGCCGAGCGACGGCCGGTGGTAGCCGCCCTCCTGGAGGATGACCAGGCGACGCCCGGTGGCCGCCACCCGGCGGCCGACTTCGTGATACACGTCCGTGGTCAGGGCGAAGTCGCCGATCGGGTCGAGCCCATAGCTGTCGAAACCGAGCGACACGACGATCACGGAGCCGGGGGCCGCGACGATCGCCTCGAGCGCCCGATCCACCGCCACCAGGTATTCCTCGTTGGTCGCGCCGGCACGGAGCGGGATGTTGACGTTCTCCCCCGCCCCTTCGTCCTCCCCGGTCTCGTCGGCCCGGCCCAGGAAGTAGGGATACGCCCGGTCCGGATCGGCGTGGATCGACACGTAGCGGACGTCGCCGCGGCGCCAGAAGATCTGCTGGCTGCCGTTACCGTGGTGATAGTCCACGTCCAGGATCGCGACCCGCTCGCCGGTCGCCCGGACGATCGCTTCGGCGGCGATCGCCGCGTTGTTGAAGAAGCAGTACCCGCCGTACATCGAGCGAGCGGCGTGATGGCCGGGCGGACGGCACAGGCCGTAGGCCGCGGCCGCCCCGCCGAGGACCAGGTCCACCGTGGTCAGGGCGACGTCGACCGCGGCGCGGGCCGCCCGATAGGTCCCCGCGACCAGCGGCGCCGCCGAGTCGAGGCCCCAGAATCCGGCGCGGCCGGCGGCGTGCACCGGCTCTCTCGCCAGCCTGGCCACCGCGCCCGGGGACATCCCATCGAACATCCGCACGTTCGGGTAGGTGTCGGCGGAGAGGAAGGCCCGCGGCAGCCCCTGTGCCCGGACCTCGGACCAGGCGACCTCGAGGAACCGGACGAGCGCGGGTTCGTGGACGGCCGTGATCGGCGCCTCGCCGTGCTGGGTGGGTTCGAGTCTCGGGAAGCCGCCGTCGGCATCGAGTGCCGTTCGGATCCGTTCTGCTCGCTCGGCGACCTCGTTCGCGGGGATCGGCAGGCCCATGAACGTCTCGACCGAGATGTCGTGACCGAGATGGACCGGCGAGTAGACGACCTGCATCGAGCCCTCTACCGACTGGACGTGACGGCAGGCGCGGTGACCTCCAGGATCGCCGCGCAGACCTCGTCGGGACGGTAGCGCATCAGATTGTGCCCGGTGTGCCCGAAGACCACGGCACGGATCGGGTCGCGACCCGCACCGAGGCGGTTGGCCGAGGCGCGCGCCAGGGCCGTGGCCCGCGATCCGGCTTCGTCGTCGGACGCGACGATCGCGGTGACCGGTGCGTCGATCGCGGCGAGCGCCGCGAGCGGCTCGTAGCCGAACATCGCGCGGACGGACGCTTCGACGACGTGCGGCCGCGTGGCTGGCACGATGTGCCCCGCGTGCGTCTCGACCACCGTGACCCGCGCCGCACGCTCCTGGTCGGCGTCCCAGGTCGCCTCGTCGAAGGCCCGCCGATCGGCGAGGAAGTCGCCGAGGGAGGCCATGATCTCGGGCGGTTCGTCGAGCCCGCGCAGGAACTCGTCCACGTCCATCGCGCTCGCGGTCTCGAGCGACTCCCAGCCGCCGTCGACCAGCATGACCCCGGCACACCGCGGCCCGAGCGCCGCCGCGGTCCACGCCGCGACGATCGCACCGAACCCGTGACCGGCGATCACCACACGGTCGCCAGGCTCGGCCAGCAGGCCCGATCCTTCGGCCACCGCGATCGTGTCGGCGGCGTACGTCTCCGGCTCGTAGCCGTCGCTCGGCGCGTCGGACAGGCCGTGGCCGCGCAGGTCCATGGCGACCACCCGGCAGGCGGCCCGCAGCCGGCGAGCGACGGGCGCCCACGACCACGCCGTGTTCGAGAGCCCATGGACCAGGAGGACACCCGTCGCTCCCGCCGGACCACCCCAGTCGAGGAAGTGGACGCGGTCGCCCGGGCTCACCTCGACCACGAACCCGTCCGGCTCGGCGGTCGGATCCGGCAGCGGCACGATCTCCATCACCCTAGGATACGAGGGCATGGCGAAGCGACGACGCGGCACGCGGCGGACCCGACCCCGACCCGCCCACCACGAGCGGTTCGAGGTGCTGGTCGGCGAGGCGCTGGATTCCATCCCCCAGCCCTTCGCGGCGGCGCTCGACGAGGTCGCGATCGTGATCGCCGACGAGCCGTCGGCCGAGCAGATCCGCGAGAACGGGATCGAGCCCGACGAGACGCTGTACGGGCTCTACGAGGGCGTCCCGCGGACCGAGTGGGGCGCCGACTGGGCCCCGATCCCGAACAAGATCACGCTCTTCCGACTGCCCCTGGAGGAGGACTTCGCCGATCCGGAGGAGCTGGCCGACGAGGTCTGGGCGACGGTGATCCACGAGCTCGCCCACCACCTGGGGATCGACGACAGCCGGCTCGAGGAGCTCGGCCTGGACTGAGCGCGCGGTTCAGCCGGCTCCGGGCAGCGTCCCGGCGGCCGCGAGCAGCTCGCCGATGCGGTCGACCTCCACGTTCCAGCCGGACAGCACGACCGCGACCCGCTCGCCGTCGCGGATCGGGACCCGGCCGGCGAGCGTCGCCGCCAGCGCGGCGGAGCCGGCCGGTTCGAGGACCAGCTTGAGCCGTTCGATCGCGAATCGCATGCCGGCCAGGATGGTCGGGTCGTCGAGCAGGATCACGTCGTCGAGGTAGTGGCGGGCCATCGCCAGCGTCCACGCCCCGGCGAACGGTGCGCCGAGGCCGTCCGCCACGCTCTCGGGATGGATCCGGACGATCTCGCCGGCGTGCATCGCCAGGCTGACCGCGTTCGATCGTTCCGGCTCCACGCCATAGACGCGGATCCCCGGCCGGCGCTCCTTGAGCGCGGCCGCGACGCCCGAGATCAGGCCGCCGCCGCCCACGCCGACGACCACGACGTCAAGGTCCGGCTCGTCCTCGAGCAGCTCGAGCCCGATCGAGCCGTTGCCGGCGATCACGGCGGGGTCGTCGAACGGGTGGACGAACTCGAGTCCTTCGGCGTCGCGGATCCGCTCCAGCTCGGCC
>JACQEF010000218.1 GCA_016200745.1 Chloroflexota bacterium
CGACGGGCAGCGCCGCCTCCTCGAAGTGAACGAACGGCTCCTGTCGACCCTCGAGCCGGCCGGCGTGCTGGACCTGATCGCCGACTCGCTCAAGGCCATCGTGCCGTACGACTCGCTGACCATGTACCGGATCGACCGGGCCGCCGGCGTCCGCCGGGCGGTCGTCGCCCGCGACCGCTTCGCCGACCTGATCCTCGCCTACGAGGGCCCGCTCGGGACCGGGATCTCCGGCTGGGTCATCGAGCACTGCGAGGCGGTCTGCGCCAACGAGGCGCACCTCGATCCGCGCTCGGTCCAGGTGCCCGGGACCCCGTTCGAGCCCGAGGCCATGATCGTCGTCCCGCTGCTCGTCAACGGCGAGGCGATCGGAACCCTCAACATCGGCCGGATGGGTGGCCCGGAGGCCTCGTTCAGCGCCAACGAGTTCGAGCTCACCCAGCTCTTCGCCGGCCAGGCCTCGATCGCCCTCCAGAACGCCGAGATCCACGGCGCCGTCCGGGTGCGTGCCGAGCACGACGCCCTGACCGGACTCCGCAACCATGGCTCCTTCCAGCGCGAGCTCGGCGAAGCGCTCGCCAAGGGCGGTGCCGGCCCCATGTCGATCCTGATGCTCGACCTGGACGCGTTCAAGCGCTACAACGACGCGTGCGGACACCCCGCCGGCGATTCGCTCCTGGCGGCCCTGGCGACGGTCCTCACGAGCGCCACACGCGATGGCGACTGCCTCTACCGCTATGGCGGCGACGAGTTCGCGGCCATCCTGCCGGGCGCCGACCGCCAGGCCGCCCACGAGGTCGCCGAGCGGATCCGGCACGCGGTCGGCGAGCTGTCCGAGGCGATCGGCGGACCGCGCGTGACGATCAGCGTCGGCGTCGCCTGCTACCCCGACGACGGACGAACGAAAGACGTCCTGGTGGGCGTGGCCGACCGCGCGCTCTACCTGGCCAAGCCGGTCGGCCGGTCCGCGACGGGCCACGAGCCCCAGGCCGACCCGTATCTCCGGGCGCTCGGCGAGACCGCCTTGTCGCTGCTGGACCGGCACGACCCGACGCTCCTGCTCGAAACGATCATGACCCGGGCGACGTCCCTGCTCGGAACCCCGCACTGCTACATCTACCTGGTCGAACCGGGCGACGCGGAGCTCGTCGTCCGGCACGGCACCGGGCTGTTCGCGGGCTACGTCGGGCGGCGGATGTCGGTCGACGAAGGGCTGGCCGGCCAGGTCTTCCGGACGGCCGCACCGGTGGCCGTGGACGACTACGACGGATGGTCCGGGCGATCGGCGTCGATCGCGACAGACTCCGTCGGCGCCGTGGTGGGCGTGCCGCTGATGTCGGCCGGGCGCGTCGTGGGCGTGCTCGGGCTGGCCTCCGGTGAGCTCCAGCGCGACTGGGGGCAGCGCGAGATCGACGCCCTGACGAGCTTCGCCCAGCTCGCGTCGATCGCGCTCGACAACGCCAGGCTCGTGGACGCCGCGCAACGCGGCGCCCTGTACGACACCACCACCGGGCTCCCGAACCGCGAGCTCCTCACCGATCGAATCGCGCACGCGCTGTCGACGGGGCGTCCGGACGGCGCCGACCAGGTCGGCGTCATCCTCCTCGATCTCGACCGGTTCAAGGTCATCAACGAGAGCGTCGGCCACAATGTCGGCGACCGGCTGCTGGTGGCCGTCGGGCAGCGCCTGACCGGCTGCCTGCGCCCGGGCGACACCGTCGCCCGGTTCGGTGGCGACGAGTTCGGGATCCTGCTCGACCAGGTCGGCAGCGCCGACGAGGCACGCGCCGTCGCCGAGCGGATCGGATCGGAGCTGCGGGCACCGTTCCCGATGGGCGCCCGCGAGTGGTTCATCAGTGCGTCGATCGGGATCTCGCTCGGCCAGCCGGGCCGGGCCACGCCCGAGGAGATGCTCCGCGAGGCCGAGATCGCGATGGTCCGCGCGAAGGCCGATCCGGCCAAGCGCCATGCCCTGTTCGAGCCCTCGATGTCTGACCAGACGATCGAGCGGATCGACCTCGAGAACGACCTGCGCCAGGCCATCGAGCGCGGCGAGCTCCGCCTCCACTACCAGCCGCTGATCGACCTCGAAACCGAGCGGGTCATCGGCTTCGAGGCACTCGTCCGCTGGCAGCATCCCGTCCGCGGCCTGGTGCCGCCGATCGCGTTCATCCCTTTGGCGGAGGAGACCGGCCAGATCCTGCCGCTCGGGCGGTGGGTGCTCGAGACCGCCTGCCGTCAGGCCCGGGCGTGGCGCGACGCCCGGCCGAACGGGCCCGACCTGTTCATGTCGGTCAACCTGTCGGCCCGGCAGTTCGTCCAGGCAGACCTGGTCGACCAGGTCGCGACGATCCTCAACGAGACCGGCCTGGACCCGAGCGGGCTCGAGATCGAGATCACCGAGAGCGTCCTCATGGACCAGTCCGAGGCCGGGATCCGGACCCTCGGCCGGCTGCGGGAACTCGGCGTCCGGCTCGTGCTCGACGACTTCGGCACCGGCTACTCGTCGCTGTCCTACCTGAAGCACCTGCCGCTCGACACGATCAAGATCGATCGGACCTTCGTGGCCGGACTGGCCGACGTGACCGACCGGTCGATCGTCGAGGCGGTCGTGGCGCTCGCTCGCGGCCTGCGAATCGGGGTCGTGGCCGAAGGGATCGAGACCGAGACCCAGCGCCGCCTGCTCCACGCCATCGGCTGCGACGTCGGGCAGGGCTACCTGTTCTCGCGGCCGCTCCCGGCGGACGAGGCCGAACGACTGATCTCGCGGCGGCGCCTCCGCGCGGTCACCCGCGTGCCGGGCGCGTCAGCCGGTCGCGCGGCGCGAAAGCCGGGCCGTCCCGGTGCCGCCGGGCGGAGCCGGCCGGTGCTGCGCGCGAGTTGACGGGGCGGCCGCTGCGGCGGCCGGCGACCGGGGCGGTTGCGGCGGCCGGGTCAGTTGCGCCCGCCGAGCAGGCGGAGCATGAACAGGAACAGGTTGATGAAGTCGAGGTAGAGGCGCAGCGCGCCGAGGACGGCCGCCTTCTCCATCGAGCCGGTCATCGCCGCCAGGTCGCCCGCGCCGATCCGCTGGACGTCGTAGGCGGTCAGGGCCGTGAAGATCACGACCCCGGCGACCGACACCAGCCAGGTCAGCATGGTGCTGGCCAGGAACAGGTTGACGACCATCGCCACGAGCAGGCCGATGACGCCCATGAACAGGATCCGGCCGAGGCCGGCGAGCGAACGCTTCGTGACGGCCCCGTAGATCGCGGCCGCCCCGAACATCGACGAGGCGCTCAGGAAGGCGGTCACGACCGACGCCCCGCTGTACAGCGACACGATCAGGCCGAGCGTGATGCCGAGGGTCGCCGCGTAGACGAAGAAGAGGAGCAGCGCCACGCTGGCGTTGATCCGACTGATCGCGCCGCTGATCACGAACACGAGCGCGAGCTGCGCGATCACCAGCAGGAAGAAGTTGTCGGCGGCGAAGCCGGTCAACTGTTCGTTGCCCTGGACGGTCCAGGCGACGCCGGCCGACAGCAGGAGGCCGGCGAACATCCAGACGAAGGCCTGGGTGAGGAACGCGGTGGCGAGACGGGCGTCCGGCCGGACGCCCAGCATCGACGGTGTCACCGGAGCGCCTGACAATCGGTTCGGGATCGGGTTCTGGTTCATCGGGGCGCGGTCTCCGTGCTGCGTGGGCTCACCACATCAGGCCGGCGTCGCGGGGGTCCCACCGCTCGGCCAGCAGGGTCACTTTCACGTCGTGGTCCACGACCGATTCGGCCTGCTCCTTGATCTGCGCGATCATCGAGCCGGCGTACGGGCAGAACGGCGTGGTCAGGATCATCTTGATCTCGGTCGTGTCCGGGCCGAGCAGGATCTGCTTGATCAGGGCCAGCTCCACGACGTTCATCCCGATCTCGGGATCGACCACGGCGCGGAGCGCGTCGAGGATCGCCAGCTCGGTCGCTCGGCGCTGGGCGTCGAAGGCGGGCTCCGTGCCGGTCGTCGCGGGGCCGGTGCCGTTGGTGCTCGATGCGGCCGCCTCTGGGGACGTCTGGGTGGTGCTGTCGGTCATCGGGTTCTCCGGGTGCGTCGCCTGAGCGTACCACCAGGCCGTCGAACGGCCTGCCGGCGGGCTCGGTCAGGCGGCGGGGGCTCCCGCCGTGACGACCACGCCCGGGATCCGGTACTGCGCGGGCAGCCCGGCGGCCTCGTCCTCGCTGTACCCGGGGCCGGCCAGTGAGCCGTCGGCCTCGAAGAACTCGGCGTAGCGGTCCCGGTGCTCGGCGGCGTAGGCAAACGCGGCGGCCACCCCGACCACCCGCAGCTCGGGGTGATCGGTCAGGATGCGGGTCAGGTCATACCCGTTCGAGCGTTCCTCGAGCAGCTGCCGCACGGTCAGTCGCGAGTTGTAGCAGAAGGGCTCGCCGTTCATCACGAGGGGATCCTGCTGCACCCACTTGATCGTCACGCTCAGGCGCCCTTGTAGAGGAACTGCAGGAACGCATTCTTCTTGCGCGCGTCGCCGGCCAGCCGGCGGTGCCAGCGGTACACCTCGACCGCCTGGTCGAGCCCGGCCGATGCCGCGGCAAGCTCGGCCGGCGCGAGCACGCTCGGCAGCGCCACCCGGATCCCCTCGCACAGCGCGATCAGGTCGTCCATCGGGACCTGGCGACGGCGGTAGACCGGCGCGGTCCATTCGGCATAGTCGTGGGCCGGGGACGGGTCCGCGGCCGCGACGCAGCGGGCGATCCGCTCGACGAGCAGCGACGCGTCGCGGAGCAGATGGCGTTGCCCTGCCTCGTCGTAGCGATCCCGCATGGTCGGATCGGCGTCCAGCGCGACCGCCAGGGCACGCGCCGCGAGTCGCTCTCCGGCAGCCCGAATTCGTGCCGAGGCGTCCGGGAACCCGGCGGTCATGTCGAGCTGCGGGAGGCCGAGGCTTGGATGGCTCACGTTCGGCAGTCTAGCGTGAGGGGCGCCGGGTCGCCATCCGTGGCCGGCGCGTCGCTACCATGCGTGAGTGTCATCCTCCTCTGCGTCTCACGGCTTGGCTCATACCCTGCCTGCCCGCCCGATCGGTGTGGCCTTCATGCGTCTTGCCGGCCGTGAGACGTGTCGGACCGGCCGGCGTGACTTGATAGGAGCGTGGCTCCGCCCC
>JACQEF010000219.1 GCA_016200745.1 Chloroflexota bacterium
CGTCGCGTTGGCGATGAAGTCCATCGCGCCATTGTCCTTGGCGACGTCGGCGCCCGCGGCCAGCGTCTCGTTGGTCACGGAACCTGCCGCGCCCTGCGGGACCGGCAGATCCGTCGGCCCGCCCGGGTTCGAGCCGCCGATGGCGACATCGATCTCCCGTGCCTTCGCATTTGTCGCGACCCAGTTAAGAAAGGACGCCGCGCAATCGGCGTTCTTCGCGTTCGCGGAGATCCCGTACGTCAGCGGCGCGGACATCGCAGCGAGCTTCCCGCCGGCCTCGCCGGGCGGGAACACGAAGAACCCGACGTTGCCGGGCTGATCCTTGTCATAGACGGCGTTCTGCCAGTCGCCGTTGAACATGAACACGCCTTCGCCCTTGCCGAAGCGCGCGTTGGCGTCGGTGTACTCGATCGCGTTGGCATCCTTCGGGAAGTATCCGGCCTCGATCCACTGCTGGAGGTGCTGGGCGGCCGTCAGGTTCGTCGGCGTGTCGATCGTGGCGCCCGGCTTCTGGAAGATCCAGTCGTTGATCGGCTCGGTCGGCCCGTAGGCGGCCATCAGGTTCTGAAGCGGGAACGCGAGCCCGCCGCCACTGGCGGTGGCGTTCCACTGCATGATCGGCTGGAGCCCGGCCGTCTTGGCCTTGGCGAGCAGATCCTCGAACTCGGCGACGGTGGCCGGCGGATTCGTCATGCCGATCTGCGCGGCGAGCTTCTTGTTGTAGAAGACGCCGGTCAGGCTGTAGTTGAGCCCGGCCGCATACAGCGAGCCGGAGCCCCGCGTGCCGTCCGCGGCGACACGGTTCTGGACGAGCTGCGCGGCCGGGAACTTGTCCCAGCCGAATGCCGTGACGTACTCGTCGAGGTTCTTGAGCAGGCCATCCTTGACCAGGGAGACCATCGACGGCAACCGGATCAGGTCCGGCGGGTTGTCGCCCGAGAGCAGTCGTGGCGTGGCGGTCATCAGGTTGGTGAACTGGTCCTGCTTGATGTCCCAGGTGACGTTCGGGAACTGCTTGGTGAACTCCTCGGACAGCTTGAACGGGAGATCGAAGCCGGTCTCGAAGTAGGCGTTCAGGACGACGGGATCGGTCCCGCAGCTCGGGCCCTCGGCCGCGGCGCTGGCGGACGGCGAGCCGGCGACCGAAGCCGACGGCGCTTCCGCGCTGGCGCTTGCGGCCACCGTCGGCGATGGCGTCGGCGCCGCACCTGGCGAGGCGCAGGCGGCGGCGAAGACCGCCACGAGCGTCACTACGGCGAGCCGGGCGGCCCGCGACATCGCGCGGCTACGTGTGAAGTCGATGCTGACCATGAATCCTCCTGTTCGCTCCTGCCTTGACGGGGTACGAGACGGTTGCTGCGGCCCTCATCCACGGCCCTCCTTCGGAGGCGCCGTGGTCGCGCGGACCACCAGCTCTGGGGCCAGCCTGGCGGCCGGTGCCTGCTCCGACCGCACCTTGATCTCTGACAGGAGGATCTCCGCGCCTCGCCGTCCGGATTCGAAGAGCTGCTGGCGGACGGTCGTGAGCCCGACGTAGTCGGCCGCCTCGATGTCGTCGTAGCCGATCACGGAAAGGTCGTCCGGAACGTGGAGGCCGAGCTCCCGGGCGGCGGCGATGACGCCGAGTGCCTGCGTGTCGCTGGCCGTGAAGATCGCCGTCGGCCGGCGCTCGTCGGTGAGCATGCGATGGGCGAGTTCCCGCGCCTCGTATCGGCCGTGCGCCCCGTGTCCGATCCACGCCGCGGGGATGCTCAGGCCGGCCTGGGCGAGCGTGCCGGTCAGACCCTGCTCGCGGTCACGGCTCGAGGTGAACCCGAAGGGATCCTCGAGGGCGTCCCCGATGAAGGCGATCGCCGTGTGCCCGAGATCGAGCAGGTGGCGGGCGGCCAGGGCACCACCGGCAACGTCGTCCCCGATCACGCGCGGCATCGCCGCGACCGACGGCGTATGGACGTCGATGAACACGACCGGGACCGGCGAGCTCCCGATCGCCGCCGCCGCCTCGGCCGTCGGCGGCAGGGACATCACCAGGAGACCGTCGGTGCGTTGCGACTGGGCGAGCGTGCCCAGGTAGTGGTCGCGCTTCTGGACCGACTCGACGTTGTAGATGACCAGGTCGAATTCGCTGTCGGTCAGGACGGCATCGACGCCGCGAAGTCGCTCGGCCGCCTGTGGGCGGGTCAGGAAGGAGACGACGACCCCGACGGTCAGGGTCCGGCCGAGGCTGAGCCTTCGGGCGGCTGGACTCGGCCTGAAGCCGAGTTCCTCCATGACGGTCAGGATGCGGTCGCGCGTCCGTGGGTTGACGATGTCCTTGCCGTTCAGCGCGCGCGACGCAGTGGCAACGCTGACCCCGGCCTGGCGAGCCACGTCACGGATGGTCACGGCCTTCTTGGGCATATCCCTCGTCCTGCTGAAACCGGTTACATGAGACCGGTTACAGAACGGTAGCACGGACGTCAAGACATGGTGCCAAGGTGCCGGCAGCACCGATTCGTGACCAGGTCGTGCTGCACGCCGGCTCGCCGGAGTCCTTCGCCGAGCGCGGTCGCGCGGTCGATACAATCAACGGACGGGCCGCCTGAAGGAGCGCGAGATCGCGGGATGAACACGATCAGGGACGTCGCTCGCCTGGCAGGGGTCTCGACCACGACCGTCTCGCGGGTGATCAACGGAGTCGAGGGCGTCAGCGAGGCGCGACGCCGTCGTGTCGAGCTCGCCGTCGCCGATCTCGACTACGTGCCGAATGCCGTGGCCCGACACCTGCGCTCGAAGCGAACCAGGACGATCGCGGTGGTCCTGTCGGACATCACCAACCCGTTCTTCACCACGATTGCCCGCGGCATCCAGGACGTGGCCTGGCCGCGCGGCTATGCGGTGACCTTTGCCAATACCGACGAGTCGGAAACGCAGGAACGCGACTACCTGCGGACGCTCGTCCAGCGCCAGGTCGATGGCGTGCTGCTCGTGCCGACCGGCAACGCAGCCGAGCCGTATCGGCTGCTTCGCTCGCAGCGGATCCCGGTCGTGCTGCTCGACCGGCACGTGTCGGTCCGCCAGCTCGATGAGGTTCGCTGTGATTCGGAAGCTGGCGCGTACGCATTGGTGCGGCACCTGATCGGGCTTGGACATCGGCGCATCGCCGTCGTCACCGGTCGGCGCGATATCTCCACGTCGACCGATCGGGTCGCCGGGTACGAGCGCGCCCTCGCGTCAGCTGAGCTGCCGCTGGATCGGGACCTGATCCGATACGACAGCTTCAGCCTCGCGGGCGGGTACCGGATGCTCAAGAGCATCCTGGCGATCGAACCCCGTCCCACAGCTGTCCTCGCGACCAACAACTTCATCGCCTTCGGTGCGCTCAGGGCTCTCAGGGAGGCGGGCATCGACGTCCCGGGTGACATGTCGCTGGTGACCTTCGACGATCTGCCGGAGGAATGGCACGACGATCCGTTCCTGACCGTGCTCGCCCAGCCCGCCTACGAACTCGGCCGGCAGGCGGCCGAGTTGCTCTTCGAGAGGCTCGAAACCGGGGCCCGAGGAAAGCGCCGCGTCATCGTCCTGCCAGGAGCGGTCATCCCCCGCCGGTCGAGCGCGGCTCCGCCGAACGTCGTGTCCGACGTGACGGTCGGCAGGAGACCCGTGCCGGCCTGATCGGCCAGCCGATCAGGCGTCCGGCGCGGCAGTCGTGCCGCGGCGGCGAGGATCCGCCGCAGGATCGTCGTTCGCCTCTCGCAGACATGCCACGAATGGTATCGTTTCCATTGGTACCGTTACCATCGAACGCGATGTCCCAGACCTCCGGAAGCGTGTGCGCACGATCCGGCCTGTCGGACTCGTCGAATGCCACCGAGCGGGAAGAGGCAATGTCGTGAACAGCAGCGCAGCTGGCCAGCACCTGGGCGCAGACATCGCTCGACCGACCGGGCTCGATGACCTGATCGTCATCGCCGGTGCCGGCGGCTTCATCGCCGGGAACCTCACTCGATACTTCCACGACCTGGGCTACCGCCGCATCCGGGCGATCGACCGCAAGCCCCTGCCCGAGTGGTACCAGCACGTCCCCGGCGTGGAGTCCCTGTCGATGGATCTCAGCAAGGAAGCGAACGCCGTCAGGGCGGTCGAGGGTGCGGTCGAGGTCTACAACCTCGCCGCCGACATGGGCGGCATGGGGTTCATCGAGCGCTTCCGGGTCGAATGCCTGCGCAGCGTCCTGATCAACACGAATCTCATCGAGGCCGCCTATCGAGCGGGCGTCCAGCGCTACTTCTTCTCCTCGTCGGCGTGCGCCTACAACACCGACCTGCAGGCCAGCCCCGAGGCCCGGGCCCTCAAGGAGTCCGACGCCTATCCCGCAATGGCCGAGCGCGGCTACGGCTGGGAGAAGCTGATCTCCGAGATGTTCTGCCAGGAGTACTGGGCGGAGCGAGGCCTCGAGACGCACATCGCGCGGTTCCACAACATCTACGGGCCGTTCGGCACCTGGGACGGCGGCCGCGAGAAGGCGCCCGCCGCCATGTGCCGCAAGGCGATCGAGGCGAAGGAGTCGGGCGACCATCGGATCACGATCTGGGGCGACGGATTGCAGACCCGCAGCTTCTGCTACATCGATGACTGCCTGGTCGGGATCGACCGGATCATGCACACCGACGCGCTCATCGCCACGCCGGTCAACCTCGGCTCCAGCGAGCTGGTGTCCATCAACGAGCTCGTCTCCATGGTCGAGGAGATCGCCGGGATCTCGCTGGAGCGCACGTACGACCTCGATGCACCCAAGGGTGTCGCCGGCCGGAACAGCGACAACACCTTCATCGAGAGCGTGCTCGGGTGGGAGCCGCGCACGCCGCTCCGGGACGGCGTGGCGGAGACCTATCGGTGGATCGCCGGCGAGTACGCCAAGCGTCGCGCCGGGCACGCCGTCGCCGTGGGCTGAGCCGTGGTCGCCGATCGAGGCGCGAACGCCGGGCACGCCGCGCCACCCATGCGTCGAGGCGAGGTCGCTCGCGCCGCGGGTCAGTCCGCGCCGCGGGCGCTGTCCGACGTGATCGGCCGGCTGCCTTATCGGCTCGCCCTCGCCGGCGGGTGGATCGACCAGCCGTTCGTGTCCTCGCTCGATCCGAAGCCGCCCGGCTCGATGGTGGTGGTCTCGCTGCGACCCACCGTCCGGTTCATGGATCGCAGCGGCATGGCGACCGGCACGCGAGCGACGGCCCGCGCGATCTGGGGCGATTGTCTGCCCGATCGCAACCCGGACGCGCTCGTCCGCGAGCTCTATGCCGCGGAGAACCGGCCGCTGATCGAGCCTTCCGGATCCCAGGACATGATCGGGTTGGTCGTTCCGGGCATCAGCCGGCTGGACTACGACGCGAGGGTCGGCGGCGGCTTGTTTCCGTGCCAGATCGAGTCGACGTCGGATCCCGAGACCGTCGCCTGGCTGGAACGCGTCCTCCACCTCGTTCCCGTGGGGCCGCGACCGGCCGGCTACAGGCCGCTCGGGCGGAAGCATCTCGAGGCCGGCTGGGTCCGGTCGCTTGGCCAAAGCGGTCGCGACTGCTTCGACGCCATCGTCCGGCGAGACCTCGAGGCGCTCGGCGCGTCGATGAACGCCTGCGTGCGGGCGTGGGCCGCATTGCTGCCCGACACGCTCGAGCATCCGACCATCGCGATCGACCTGAAGGGCCTGCTCGCGTCGTACCAGGCGTCGTATTCGGGGGCCATGCCGAGCGGCTGCGGTGGCGGGTACCTGGTCGTCGCTTCGGAAGCGGTCGTCCCCGGGTCGTTCCACGTCACCGTCCGGACCGACCGGACCGGTGTGACCGAGTCATGAGCCTGCACCTCGCCGAACGATCCGGTCGGGCCACGACCGCCCGGGACGCCCGGCGACCGCTCGTCGTCGTCGCCGCCAGCCTCGACGACTTCAGCGTCCGCGACGTCCGTCGGCTGCAGCAGGCGCACCGCCTGGGCGACGTCCACCTGCGCCTGGCGTCGGACGAACTGGTCCGCGCACGGACGGGTCGGCCGCCGGCCCTTCCGGAACGGGAACGGTCGTTCCTCGCCGGGCATCTTCGGTACGTCGACAGTGTCGGCGTGGTCCGAACCGCCGAGGCTGCCGTCCGCCCGGTCCGGGCTCGGCGACCCGACATCGTCGTCGTCGATCCGGCGGACGACGACCCTCGGCTCGAGGCGGCCTGCTCGAGTCATAAGGTGGCCTATCAATCGATCGCCGATTTCGCGCTGTCGGGCCTTCCCGAGGATCCCCTGCCCGAGTCCCCGCCGGCATTGCGGCGGGTGGTGGTCACCGGCTGTTTCGATTGGCTGCATTCCGGCCACATCCAGTTCTTCCTGGATGCCGCGGCCCTCGGCGAGCTGTACGTCGTGGTCGGCAGCGACCGGAACGTCCGGCTGCTGAAGGGTCCCGGGCATCCGCTGCGCAGTCAGGATGAACGGCGCTACATGGCGCAGTCGGTCCGCGCCGTCCACCGCGCCGAGGTGTCCACGGGAAGTGGCTGGATGGACGCCGAGCCGGAGATCGCGCGCATCCAGCCGCACGTCTACGTAGTCAACGAAGATGGCGACCAGCCGGACAAGCGGGCGTTCTGCCGCGCACACGGCCTCGACTACGTCGTCCTCCGACGCCGCCCGCATCGCGGCCTGCCGAGGCGGACGAGCACCGCGTTGCGCGGTTTCTAGCGGCCGTGACAGCACGGCATCGCGAGGGCCGGGCCGTCGACCCACCCGCTCGGCGCCGGGAAAGGATTCGATGCTCCGAACCACCTTGATCCACCCGCAGATCCTCGAGGCGCTGGCGGCCGCCGGCCACGGTTCGCTGGTGCTCATCAGCGATGCCAACTTCCCGAGCCTGACCGCTCCCCTTCATCACGCGCGGCGTGTCTACCTGAACCTCCGGCCGGGGATGGTGACGGTCACCGACGTGCTCGATGCACTCGCCGAGGTGATCCCGATCGAACGCGTCGCGCTCATGGCCCCGGACGGTGGCGGCATGCCGCCCGTCCAGGCCGACGTCACGCGGCTCCTGGGCGCCGACACCGTGATCGACCTGGTGGCGCGACACCAGTTCTATGCTGCGACGCGGACGGACGACCTCGCGCTGGTCATCGTCACCGGCGACGATCGCTGGTATGCGAACGTTCTCCTGACGATCGGCGCGTTGCCCCCAGCGGAATCGCTGGAGGTGGTGAATCAGGCACCTCGGGGACCGGCGACGGACATGCTGTAGATCCGGGATGCGGTGGCACCGAGCACGGCATCCCGGTCGAGTGGCGTCAATGGAGACAGGAGCCGCTCCACGGCGCCGATGACGTCGCGGTAGGTGGACTGGGCCCGGCACACCGGCCAGTCGCTGCCGAACATCAGCCGGTCCGGTCCGAACGCCTCGAGCGCCGCGTCGACCGCCGGGCGGATCTCCGCAGGGGTCCAGCCGGGCCCGGCGGCCGTATCGAGCCCCGACAGCTTGGCCGAGACGTTCGGCCGGGCCGCCGCGCCGCGCAGCTGCTCCTGCCAGGTCGACCAGCCCTCCGAGCGGAACGGTGGATTCGCCAAGTGGTCCACCACGATCTCCAGGTCGGGATGACGGTCCGCGACGACCGGAACGAGCCGCAGATGCTCCGGGAACACGGCCACGACTTCGAACACGAGCCCGTGCCGCGCGAGGACGTCGAGTCCGTCTGCGACATCGTCACGGACGAGCCAGGCCGGATCGGGCTCACGGTGGATCAGGTGCCGGATCCCGCGGAGTCGCGGATGGGGACGCGTCGCGAGCGCGGCGTCGGCCAAGCGGGCGTCGGTCAGCGGCACCCAGCCGACGACCGCGCCGACGAACGGGTGGCGATCCGCCGTCGAGAGCATCGAATCGGTGTCGTCGAGCGTGTTGACCGTCTGGACGAGGACGGTCGCCTGCACTCCTGCCGACGCCAGCTCCGGCTCGAGGTCGACCGGCCCGTACGTTCGGTAGATCGGCCCGTCGGCGGGCGTGGGCCACGCGTAGCGACCGCTGTCGATGTCCCAGAAATGCTGATGGGCATCGATCCGGCGCGGCTCCGTCATCGTCGCGGGCGGGCCTTCCTGACGGGCTGCGGCGGGACCGTCTCGACCGGCTCGGACGGAGGCGGGAGTCGATCGGCGAGGGCCTGTCGGAACCACGCCTCGGTCGTCGCGACATGGACGAGGGCGGCCGCTGCTGCCCGACCCGGATCGCGCGCGACCAGCGCGTCGAGGATGTCCTGGTGCTGGGCGACGGTCCGCGCCCCCGCACCCTCCTCCGCAACCCCTCGCCAGGCCCGGACACGGAGGGTGCGACTCGAGACGGCGCTCAGCATCGATGCCAGCGTCTCATTGCCCGAGCGGGCCGCGATCAGCCGGTGGAAGGCGGCGTCGTGTTCGATGCGCTCGGCCTCGGAGCCCGCCTCGCGCATCTGCTGCAGGTAGGCGCGGAGCAGCGCCAGCGTCTCGTCGTCGATGCGTGCGGCAGCGAGGGCCGTCGCGGCCGGCTCCAGGATCTTCCGGACCCCGATCAACTCGAGCGAGAACCCTTCCTGCATCAGCTCGACGGCGGCGCCGAACCCTTCGAGCAGCAGCTCCGGCCGAAGACTCGTGACATACGTCCCGTCACCGCGCCGGACGTCGAGGACATGGACGGTGACGAGCGCCCGAACCGCCTCGCGGACCGTGTTGCGCGAAGCGCCCAGGAGCTGGGCGAGATCGCCCTCGGGTGGGAGGCGGGCACCGGGCTCCAGCTCTCCCCTGGCGATCATCTCGCGCATCTTCGCGATCGCGGCCTCGGTGAGCGGAGCAGCCACGGCGTGACCTCAGCTGGTGGCGTCGGTTGACACGGCTCCGAAGATACCGCGACTCCGCCTTCGGAAGAATACCACTAGACATCCGATGTATGGAGGCGTTATGGTCCGGACTCGACCTATTCTGTGATAATTCCGCCTCAGACACCCGACTATTGGGTGCAGGTCTGGAGGAAGCCCATGGAGCAGTCGACCGGCGCGTCGAGGGATTCGGGCGTGACGGCAACGCCCGTCGAGCACGGGCCCGAGACCACCGGACGCAGCCAACGCGACGGCTATCGGGGCCTGCAACTCGGCCTCACCGTGCTGCGCATCGGACCGCTGCTCATCCTCCTCGCCGTCGCCGTCGCGCTGTCATTCCTGTCGCCGTTCTTCCTGACCACGCGCAACCTCGGCAACGTCATGGCCGCGACCGCGGCGATCGCCGTCCTGTCGCTGGGACAGCTCCTGGTGATCCTGACCCGCGGGATCGACCTGTCCGTCGGATCCACGCTCGCGCTCGCGTCCGTGGTCGGGGCGCTGGTGTTCACCACCGTCGACTCGGGTCCCGTGGTGATCCTGGCGATGCTGGCGACCGGCCTGCTGGTGGGAACCGTCAACGGGATCGTCTACGTCAAGGGCCGCCTCCCCCATCCGTTCATCATCACGCTGGCGATGCTGAGCATCGCCCGCGGCCTCGCCCTGTGGCTGTCCGGCGGCCAGCCCATCCGGGGCATGCCGCCCGTCGTCGATTCGATCGGTGGCGGTTCCATTGGCTGGTTTCC
Source organism: Chloroflexota bacterium (assembly GCA_016200745.1). Taxonomy (GTDB): domain Bacteria; phylum Chloroflexota; class Limnocylindria; order Limnocylindrales; family CSP1-4; genus SPCO01. The sequence goes on from JACQEF010000219.1 coordinate 9,578, forward strand.
CGTCTCGGCGATCCTCATCCTCGGGATCGCGTTCCTCGTGTTCGTGCTCACAACGAGGATCGTCTGGGGTCGCTGGATCTACGCGGTGGGCGGGAACCCGGAGGCTGCCCGGCGGACCGGCATCCCCGTCAACAAGGTCCTGATCTCCGTCTACGTCCTGAGCGGGCTGATGGCCGGCGTCGCCGGGATCATCACCGCCGGTCGGCTGGACGCGGGGTCGCCGACGTTCGGGGAGCTCGCCGAGCTGGATTCGATCGCAGCCGTGGTGATCGGTGGCGCGAGCTTCCTCGGTGGTCGCGGCAACGTCCTCAACGCGCTCGTCGGGGCGGTGATGATCGGGGTCATCCGCAACGGGATGAACCTGCTCGCGGTCGACGCGTTCTTCCAGCTGATCATCATCGGCGTCGTTATCGTCCTCGCGGTCGAGGCGGATGTCCTGCGCGGCCACCTGGAGGATCGCTTCCGGGTTTTCGAGGCCGCGCGGTCATGACGTCGGTGACGGCGGTGCCCGCCCTGGCCGTTCGCGGCGCCACCAAGCGGTTCGGCGCCGTGCTCGCGCTCGACGGCGTCGACCTCGAGGTCCATCGCGGCCAGGTCGTCGCCCTGCTGGGCGACAACGGCGCGGGCAAGTCGACCCTCATCAAGTGCATCAGCGGCGTGCACCAGCTTGATGACGGGGTCATCGAGATGGACGGCTTGCCCACGGCGATCCATTCCCCGGCCCAGGCCCGGGACCTCGGCATCGAGACGGTCTACCAGGACCTGGCGCTCTTCGACAACCTCGGCCCGGCCGCCAACTTCTATGCCGGCCGCGAGGCCGCCGGGCCGCGTTGGCTTCCGACCTGGCTGCGCGTGCTCGACCGCAAGGGCATGGCCTCGAGGACCACGGAACTGCTCGATCGGCTCCAGGTCGGCCTGCCCGACATGTCCAGCCAGGTCGGCCTGCTGTCGGGCGGACAGCGACAGGCGGTCGCGGTGGCTCGCGCGGCGGCGTTCGCCTCGAAGGTGGTGATCCTCGACGAGCCGACGGCGGCGCTCGGCCTTCGGGAATCGCGCCGCGTCCTGGACCTGATCAACCGGCTCCGCGAGCGGGATCACGCGGTGATCGTCATCTCGCACGCCCTCGACCACGTCATGGACATCGCGGATCGGGCGGTCGTGCTGCGCCGCGGCCGCAAGGTCGGCGAGGAGGTCCCGACTCGCGAGAACCAGCAGCGGATCGTGTCGCTGATCGTCGGAGGTGAAGGTTGAGTCGATGAGCCTTGCTGCCGTGCGACTCCACGTCGCCGGGCCCCAATCGACCGATCCCCCATCGGTCTCCGCCGTACAAGGAGAGGGACATGCTTAGGAGAACTGGCGGCCTGCTCATCGCCGTCGCCCTGATCGTGGGCGCCTGCTCGAGCACGGGTTCGAGCGCGGCGCCCAGCGCGGCGGCGCCCAGCGCGGCGGCGCCGAGTGCCGCAGCGCCAAGCGAGGCGGCACCCAGCGCCGCGGCGGGCAAGGTCAAGATCGGGTTCATCACCAAGTTCCCGGTCGACTTCTACGAC
>JACQEF010000213.1 GCA_016200745.1 Chloroflexota bacterium
CCGGCACTTCGGGCGGGGCCGTCTGTGCAGCGGGCGCAGCCGGCATGGCCGTTGCGAACGGCGTCGCAAACGGCGCCGGCGACTGGGTGCTCGTGAGCTGCCGCGTCGCGTAGAGGCCGGTGCCGGGGATGCCGAGGGTCTGGCGGACGCCGCGCCGGCCAAAGGTCATCTTGGCGCCGCGCGGCCCGACCGACACGGACGGGCCGGACTTGGAGAGGTTGATCGTCACCCCTGGTGCAACCCGGACCCTCCGCCACAGGCGCGTATGCCAGCCGGCCACTTATGCCTCTGCACCGTTGGACGGCAGGCACCGAGCCGGCCGGCTCCGAGACGGAGTATGGACGATGGTCACGCCGGGATTCCGGTCGCTCGTCCCTGCGAACGCCCGGACCAGCGCCTCGTAGTACCAGATCACGTCAGCCCGTCCCGCGTTGAACCGGTTCCAGACATCGGCGCCCGACGAATGCACGTCCGCGACGATCGCCCTGGCGTTGTGGAGCTTGTCCGAGGCGGAAACCAGGAGCACCGAAGCGCCCTCGTGCGCAATCCCGGCGATGTAGGCCTCCTTGCGCTCCCTCCACGGACCCTTCGCGCCTGCGTCCGCGTCTGAGCACGCCTCGACGATCGCGAGCACCTTCGGTCCGAAGGCCGCCACCGCGGCCCTGGATCGATCGACGGGCTGGACATCCTCGATGGCGCCGTGGAGAAGCGCGGCGATCGCCTCGTCCTCGGATGCGCCGTACTCGAGGGCGATCGCGCACGTGCCGAGCAGGTGGGAGAGGTAGGGGACGTCGGTCTTCTTTCGCTTCTGCTTGGCGTGCATCCGTGCCGCAACGTCCATCGCCCGCAGCAGACGTTCCGAGTAGAGCCATTCCGAACGCGGCGGCGTCGGCGGGTCGTAATTGGAGACTTGCGCACGGCCTCGAGCAGGCCCGCGTCGAGGAGGGGCTGGAGATGCCGTAACGTCAAGCGCCGCCTGGCCCCATCGCCTTGCCCACGCTGGCCGTGCGTGTCGGCGCCTCGTCAGGAACCTTGACGCCGACTTCGTGGGAACGGCGGGTTATCGCGCCTTTGCCGAGGCCTCGTTCGAGAACGGGCCCTCGCCGCTGGCGTTGACGGCGGTGATCTTGTAGAAGTAGGTCCTTCCCGAGACGGTGGTCGTGTCGCGGTAGCTTGTCGAACTGGCTGCGGCCGAGGTCAGGAACGTCTCGGCGCCCGAGGTCGTGCTCCGGTAGATGTTGTAGACGGAGATCGGGCTGCCGTTGCTCGCGGGGACGCTCCAGGTGAGTAGGATGCCCGGGAGCCTGCCCCTCGTGGCACTCAACGTGGGTGCACCCGGCGCACCCGCCGCACCCGTCACCGTGAGGGAGATGCTCGTCGAATGGGTCGCCGAGGTCCCGGTGCCGGTGACGCTGAGCGTGTAAGTCCCAGGTGCGGCAGTGCCCGCGTTGACCGTCAGGGTCGAGCTGGCGCCGGCGGTCACCGAGGTCGGGCTGAAGCTGGCCGCCGCGCCGGTCGGCAGGCCGGTCAGCGAGAGGCTCACGGTCTGGGCGGCACCGGAGGTGACGGCGGTCGAGATCGTGGACGTGCCCTGCGTGTTCGGGGCGAGCGAGAGGCTCGTCGGGTTCGCGCCGATGCTGAAGTCGTTGGCGACGGACGCCCCGCACCCGGGGAACTTGAAGGATGCGATCCAGGTGCTCCAGTTGAACGCCCCGGTCGTCTTCTCGTACTCGTTCGTGTACCAGAACGTGCAGTCATCGACCGGGTCGACGCTCATCGCGCTGTAATCGCCCCAGCGCGAGAGCCCGGATCCGGACTGCGAGCCGCCGCCCTGCTTGACGATCGTCTCGGCCGAGAGCGTCCCGAGCGCGTCGCCGGCCGTTCGGCCCGCATACGCGATGAACGGGTGAAGGGTCGAGCTCGAGCCGCTGTAGCCGAGCGCGATGTCGCCCGCCTTGTCCATGGCGATGCTGCCCATCCAGCGATAGGTTGCGTCGGGCGCGTACGTGCCCTGCTGGAAGACCGTCGGCGTGGCGTTCGGGCTGCGCACCTCGTACCACCGCACGCCCACGCTTGAGCCGGCTGCTACGGAGTGGTTCACGACGAGGGCCTCGTGGTCCCCGAAGTTCCGGTAGGCGAGGCGGTACATCAGCCGGTCGGCGAGCGAATCCAGCCTCTGCTTCGTCCCTGCCTGGGGGATGCAGGTGCCGCCACCCCCGCAGGCAGCGCTGAAGGCAGCGACCGGGATGTTGGTCGGCCCGGTGAACGTCGTGTTCGCCGAATTCGCGAAGTCGACGTGGAACTTCCAGAGGTTGAGCGAGTTGGCCCCGAAGTTCATGAAGTAGTTCGGCGACCCGGCCGGCGGGGGTGTGGTCCCGTCGAGGTCGGACGGCAGGAGGCCACCGTAGGAAGTGCTCAACTGGAAGCATTGCTGGGTCGCCGCCTGGCCGGCGAGCATGGCGCTGCGGTCGAGGGCGCAGACCTTGCTCCCGGCGAAGGTGTTGCCGTTGAAGATGTTGTAGCTGACGTAGTAGCCGTCCGGCCAGACACCGAGCTTCGGGTAGTCATTGAACTGGGTCCCGTAGCTGAACGCGTAGCGGTTGTACGTGCCGGTCGCGTCCGAGGTCGTCGAAACGGCGACGCACTCCAAGTAGGGCGTCGTCGTGACCGAGAACTGGGTGAGGATCCAGCGGTTGGCGAGCTTGTCGTACTGGACGATCGGGTCGCCGTCGTTGTTGGCCTGGCAGCCGCCGCCGAAGCCGGACCAGATCGAGTTCCCGGCCTTCGGGAACCCCGCGACGATTGCGCCGGTCGACTTGTTGAAGACGGCGAACGATTCGTTCACCCACTGGACGTACTGCGTCGCACCTACCGCCCCGTTCGTATCCGGGGGCGCGGCGTTGGGAGCGAAGCCGTAGTCACCGTTGCCGACCCCGGCGAAGCCGATCCCGGCAGTCGGCTGGCTCGGAGCGCTCGCGCTGGCCTGGAGCACACCGTCCGGCTGGTTCAGGGCGTTGCCCCTGTTCGGCAGCGGTCGGAGCGGCTTGTCCTTCTTGGCCATGTCCGACGACATCGAGGGCGCCGCGCCGGAGAGATCACGGACGGGCGCCGACACGTCCGAACGGACCGAACCGGACACCTCGACGGGTCCGACCGTATCGCCCTTGGTCCCGGCGAGGGCCGACGGCGCCGCGATGCCCGCGCCGAGCATCGAGGAACCGAGCGTCAGCGCGGCGACGATCGCGGCCGCGAATGAGCGCGGTCCGCGGTGGGACGATCGGAACGCCACGTTGAGCCTCCTGGACTGTTCTGGCGTGATGCCCGCGCCCGAGCGGCAGGCATGACGTGCACACCGTGACGCGACCGCACGGATCGCCGTCGACGACCTGCTTGTACCTCCAGCAGCAGGCCGTGTCAATCGGTGCGGCGATGGACCGGTGCCCGGTCGCACCCACCTCCGGCAGGTGATCGGTTTCGCTGAAGGAACGGGCAGTTGTCAATGGCTACGCAGAAGGCCCCCTGGTGGCCCACAACCGGACGTCGGCGAGCCGTCGGCCCCAGCCCTCGTTGGCTCCGTGCGGGACTCGAAGGAGTGAGCCGTTGGGCGACGCTCGTGGACGTCGAGAACCCCAAACCCGCGTGCGGCACGGCTGCGGAATCTCGCGACTCAAGCGGTCTATGGGTTCGGACTCTTCGCATCATCGGTTGTCTTCGCGACCTTCTCGGCCGGCCACACTGACAGAGGCCGACCGGGGCTTCGACTCCAGCGACCCAACCGCCAACCTCGCTATCGCACGGTGAGCGTCAGCGCGGCCGACGCGGCGCCGTACGTCGTGTCGCCCGTCGACTGGACCGACATCGGGTACCTCCCGGGCACTAGCGGTGCGTCTGTCACGACGGTGGCCACGCCCGCGGCGTTCGTGATCGCGGTCTCGAAGCCGCCATCGAACACAAAGGCAACCGTCACCCCGGCAATGGGCGCCCCTGCCGCCGTCGTCAGGGTGGCTGTAAGGGTCATCGGTGCCCCGTGCGTCACCCGCGTTGGGCCCGTGTAGACGAGTTTGGTAGCGATCCGAACCGCGAGGGTAGTCGTCGTCGCGACGGGCGCGTAGCTGGCGTCGCCGGCGAAGGCCGCGACGATGGGGTACGAGCCGGTCGCCGCGGGCGCTTTGGTCTTCGCCGTGGCGAGGCCGGTCTTCGTCGTCGTCGCGGTCAGCGTCGCCCCGTTGATGGTGAAGCTCACGACCTTGCCCGACAGAGCTACCCCAGCCGAGGTCTTCAGGGTCGCCGTCAGGGTGATGGCGAGACCCGGCGCGGCCGAGGTCGGCCCGGTGTACACGAGCGCCGGGACCGGCGGGGTCACGGTGAGCAGCGTGCTCCCGCTGACGGCGCCTAGTGTCGCACTCATCGAGCTGCTGCCCTTGCTGACGCCGTGGGCGAGGCCCGACGCACTGATGGTGGCTACGGACGAGTTCGCCGAGGCCCAGCTCACGGACGCGCTGAGATCCAGGGTCGAGGCGTCTGAGTACGAGCCCGTTGCCGTGAACTGCTGATTGGCGCCCGCCGGGATCGAAGATTTCGACGGCGTTACGGCGATGCTCACGAGGGTCGGCGGTCCGACGGTGAGCAGCGTGCTGCCGCTGACGCCATCGAGCGACGCGCTGATGGAACTGGTCCCCTGGCCCACGGCGTGCGCGAGGCCCGTGCCGCCGATCGTCGCGACCGCTGGAGTCGCCGAGGCCCATATTGCGGATCCGGTGATGTCAGCGGTCGAGCCGTCGGAATAGGTTCCGGTGGCCGTGAACTGGCGGTCGGTCCCGTTCGGGATCGTCGGGGTGGTGGGTGTCACGTCGATAGACGTGATGACGGGCGGGACCAGCGCCCACCGGGCGAGGTCAACCGCCGCAGGCACGCCATCGACCTGGAACTGCCCGCCGGCATAGAGGGTCGTGCTTGAAGTTCCGACGGCCGTGACCGCCACGCAATTGATGAAGGCTCCGGTCGTTCCGTCGACGCTGGAGCCCAGGGCCGACCAGCTGCCACCGTCCCACTTGGCGAGGCAGTCTGCCTGCGGGATGCCCGCGACGTTATTGAAGAAGCCGCCGACGTATAGGTCGGTTCCGAAGACCGCCATGCCCACGACGCCGCCGTTGAGCGCTCCGTCCGTGCCGGCTGGGTTGGACCCGAGCGCCGACCACGTGCTGCCGTCCCACTTCGCGATCAGGTCAGCCTGCGGGATGCCTCCGTTGCCGTTGGCGTCCGCTCCAACGTTCCCGAATCCTCCGCCGACGTACAGGTCGGAGCCCAGGGCCGCAAGGGCCCGGACTCCACCGTTCAACGCACCATCGTCGTTCGTCACGTTGGCGCCGAGGGCCGACCAGCTGCTGCCGTTCCAGCTGACGATGCCATCTGCTGCGGCGATGCCCGCCGCGTTGCGAAAGCCGCCCCCGACGTAGAGGTTGGACCCGATGATCGCAAGGGCCAGGACCGACGTGCCGATCGGCGTGTTGGAGATGGCGAGGCCGTCCCCGAGGGCGGACCAGGTGCTGCTGCTGATGTCCCATTTCGCGATGTTGTGGGCAACGACGCCGCCGACACCGGCGTTGTCGAAACTGCCGCCGACGTACAGGGACGTGCCGGAGAGGGCAAGGGCGTTGACGACCCCGAGGATCCCGGGGCCATACAGCGGCCCATCCGTACCGTTGGGATTCGAGCCCAGCGCGGACCAGTTGGTGCCGTCCCACCGGGCGATCCCGTCCGCCTGCGGGATGTTCGCGGCGTTGGCGAAGGTGCCTCCAACGTAGAGATCGCCGTTGCCAGCGACCACGATCGTCCGCACGCCCTGCAGCGCTCCATCAGGATGACAACCGAGAAAGGGAATGCACACCTGGCTTGAACCCAGCGCGGACCAGGCCGTGCCATCCCACTTCGCGATTCCGTCCGCCTCGGGGATGCCGGCGGCATTGGTGAAATCACCCCCGACGTACACGTCGCTGCCGGAGAAGGCGATCGCATAGATCGGCGCATTGATCCCCTGGTTCCCGACCGCGGACCAGCCGCCCGCGGCTGCGGGAGCGAAGCCGCCCGACGCAGAGCCGGCGGGCGCGAAGCGGGGCGGCTCACCGACCGCCAGGTTGCTGACCATGGTCCAGGCGCTCGCGTCAACCGTGCCACTGACCCCCGGGGCACCAGCGAACGAACCATCGGGCCTCCGGGCAGATGAGAGTTCTCCGGGGCGCTGCGCCGCCGAGGTCGAGCGGGAGTCCGTCGCCGCTACAGGTGCAACCCCAAGGGCCAAGGTCAACACCAGGCCGCTGACCAAGAACGACCCGATCACGTGGACTCGGGCACGCGGCATCGCGAACACCTCAGACTCCTTCCGGGCGCGACCCGCACCCGCCCGCCGATCGGCCTCTCAGCGCGCCCGCTGCGTGCTGGTGTGTGACGCCCTCCGCGGCAACGCACGGATCGTGTCGGCACGCTAGCCCTGCGACCATCCCGAAGTTGCGCCACTCGTCCATGGGACAGCCGCGATCGTCAGCCTGGGCTGCCTCGTCGCTGGAAGGCGAGCAATGCCTCGGCCGTCGTCGCGACACCGAGGGCTCGTCGGGCCTGGCCGAGCCGTCGATCGGCCGTTCGGCGAGAGAGGTGCAGGGATCCCGCGGCCTCGCCGAGGCTCATGCCCTCGGCCAGCAGGCGCAGGAGGCCCACGGCGTCCGGGCCCAGCTCTGCGGGATGCTCCAGGCTGAAGGCGTCGTCGCGCCCAAGGCGTCGAAGGTCGCCCTGGATACGCTCGACCAGGGCCGGATCCGTCCCGGGTTCGGCCGCGACGGTGTCTCCGCGCAACACGGCAAGGACCACCTGTCCCGCATCCGCCTCACTCTGAACCGCCGCGCTGCGGGAAGATCGCCGCTCGCCCTCCAGTCCCTGCGCCAGCACCGCGGCCA
>JACQEF010000214.1 GCA_016200745.1 Chloroflexota bacterium
CGCCGGTGCATGGACCTGGCCCGCAGGCGCCACTATCGCTAGAGCGCGCCGCTCGCGATAGCGGCTGTAGTTCCCGGCGAAGCTCGCCAGCCGCCCACCGCCGACCTCCACGATGCGCGTGGCGACGCGGTCCAGGAGGTAGCGATCGTGCGACGCCACGATCGCGGTGCCCTGGTAGTGCATCAGCGCCTGCTCCAGCACACCGAGCACGGTCACCGCGGACATGTTGCCGTGGTTGGCGAGCACGGTGCGGGAGTCGTTCAGATCGTCGGCGCTGAGGCCGGCATCGAGGAATGGCTTCGGGTCGACGGCGAACGGCAGCTGGTCGTCGGCGAGGTTGGTCCGGCCCGTGTGGACGAGCCCGATGTGGTCCATCAGGGCGATGGTCGGCGGAGCGTCGTCGGCCGGCGGGCAGTCCATCGCGAGCTGCTTGCGGATCAGCCCGGCGATGCCGATCGCGGCGGCTCCGGCGCCGAGGAACAGGAACCGGTCGCCGCCCAGTCCCCCGGTTTCGCGGCGGGCGGCGAGGAGGCCGCCGAGGACCACCGCGCCGGTCCCCTGGACGTCGTCGTTGAAGCTCGGCAGGCGATGGCGGTAGCGGGCCAGGATCCGCAGCGCGTTGTGCTGCTTGAAGTCCTCCCACTGGAGGACCGCGGCCGGGTAGACGCGCCGGACGGACTCGACGAAGGCCTCGAGGACCTCGTTGTAGGCCTGGCCGCGCAGGCGCGGCGCTCGGTAGCCGAGGTAGAGCGGGTCGCTCAGAAGCTCGGGCCGGTCGGTGCCCACGTCGAGCGAGATCGGGAGCGTCCAGGCCGGGTAGATGCCGGCAGCCGCCGTGTACAGGGCGAGCTTGCCGACCGGGATCGGGATCCCGCCGGCTCCCTGGTCGCCCAGCCCGAGGATCCGCTCGTTGTCGGTGACCACGATGAGGCGGATCCCGTCGGTCGCCGCCGCGCGGAGAATGTCGTCGATCCGATCGACGTCCTCGGGCGTGATCCAGACGCCCCGCATGCGCCGGAAGATGTGACTGAACTCCTGGCAGGCGCGCCCCACCGTGGGCGTGTAGACGATCGGCGCGAACTCCTCGAGGTTCTCGCTCAGGACCCGGTAGAACAGCGTCTCGTTGCGGTCCTGCAGGGCAGCCAGGCCGATGTATCGCTCGAGATCGTCGGTCTTGCGCCGGACGTGCTCGAGCTCCAGGGCGACCTGCTCCTCGATGGTCATGACCCGGGCCGGCAGCAGTCCGCGCAGCGAGAACGAGTCGCGCTCCTGATCGGTGAACGCGGTACCTTTGTTGAGCAGCGGCTGGTTGATGAGGTCACGCCCGCGCTGCTCGACGATCACGCGGCCGCGGGGAGCCTCGAGCACGCGCTTCGCCCGGTCACCCGATCGTCCGTTGCGATCCGGCGGCCGGGTTCCGTTGCGTCGTACGACCAAGGTCGACCCGCTCATCGGCGCGATCTTCATCCGCTCCGAGGCACCGGGCGAGAGCCATGCGACCTGCCTTGGCGGGCCGCTTGGACCGATCGCCTAGGCCAACCCGATGGGCTCGCCGGGGACGGGCCGTTCGGCACGCGCCATCGCAACCAATGGCCGATGGATCGTCCCGCCAGTTGCGCGACCGTGATGGTGCACCCATACATTCGGTGCTGGAGGCACGCGCCATGAGCACACCCGCGACGCTCGAACGGCCATCTCCCGCGCTGCTCGACTGGCTCGCCAGTCACCATGTCGAATACGAGGTCCATGCGCACAGCCCGACGTTCACCGCGCGCGCCACGGCCAGGGCCGAAGGGGTCGACCCGCGAACCTTCGCCAAGGTCGTCGGCGTCTCGAGCCCGGACGGCCGGCGCCACCTGGTCGTCCTGGATGCGACCGATCACCTCGACCTCAGCAAGGCCGGGGAGGTGATCGGCTCGGACGACGTGCGACTGCTCAGCGAGGACGAGCTGACTGCGCTCGCCCCCGACTGCCAGGCCGGGGCCCTGCCGGCGGTCGGTGCGCTGTTCGGCCTGGCGACCTACGCCGACTACGCGGTCCGCGACGACACCGACATCAGCTTCAACGCCGGGAGCCACAGCTTCAGCGTTCGCGTGGAGCGGGCGGGCTGGGAGCGGGCGTGCGGCGTCGTCTACGGCGATCTCGCATCGGAGAGCGACAGCCGACCCGCGTGGGCCCGGTCCTGAACCGGCCCCGGACGCCAGAGCGGTGGGAGATGCCATGAATCGATCGACCGCGATCGTCTGGATCGATGCGCGCCAGGCGGTCATCGTCCGCTGGCAGGGTGCCGAGGCCCGGCTCGTGCGGATCGACTCCGACGTGCCGGCGCACCATCGCGCGACCGGCCACGTCCGGCACGACGCGTCCGTCAGGCCCGGCGGCGGCGTGCCCAAGGCGGCCGGTGAGCCGCGCCGGCTTGAGCACCTCGCCCAGTTCCTGGACGACGTCGCCGGGCGACTGCCGGACGACGACGATCTGCTGATCCTCGGGCCCGGAACCGTCCACGAGCGCCTGCACCGCGACGTGGCCGAACGCGATCGGCGTCACGGGCTCGACCGGCTGGTCACGTCCGAGGCCTCCCCGCGGCTGTCGGATCGCCAGCTCGTGGCACGGCTGCGCCACCTGACCGGCGCGGACGCGCCGCGCCAGACGGTCGGCGCGTATCGCTGGAGCGAGGCCATCCCCCATCGTGGCAGCGGGGGCACGGTGGTCGAGCCGCGTCGGGTCGTCGCCAAGCCGGCGCGCCGGCGCGCCGGAGGTGCGCCATGAACGCCACGCCGTCAGCGGCCGCACCGATGCGCGTGCTCGTCGCGATCGACGGCTCCGCGCCGTCGGCCCGAGCCGTGGACCTCGTGTGCGGCGTGCCCTGGCCGGACGGCACCGCGATCGTCGTGGCACAGGCGGTCGAATCCGGCGAGGGCCTGTACGGCGGGCTGTGGCCGGCGGTGGCCATGGTCGAGCTCGGCCAGCTCGAGGCCGAGGTGCGCTCCGCGGCCGATCAGGATGTCACCGAGGCCGCCGAACGGCTCAGGCGTCCCGGCCTGGCCATCGAGACGGCCGTCCTGCCCGGCCGTCCGGCCACGGTCATCGGCGAACGGGCCCGGGCGATGGGAGCCGACCTGATCATCGTCGGCAGCCGCGGGCACGGCCGGATCAGCTCGATGCTGCTCGGGTCGGTCTCGTCCGAGCTCGTGGACCACGCGCCGGCACCGGTGCTCGTCGCCCGGGGAACCTCGATCGAGCGGGTCCTGCTGGCCTGGGACGGGTCGACGTGCGCGGCCCGCGCCGCCGAGCTGCTGCAGGCCTGGCCGATCTTCGCCCGCTCCTCGGTCCGCGTCGTCAGCGTCGCCGACATCGAGGTCCCGTGGTGGACGGGCTTCCCGGAGCCGGGTTCGCCCGAGCTGATGCCGACGTTCGTCGAGGCGGCCGAGGCGTCACGCCGGCATCGCGACGAGCTGGTCATGGGCATGACCGACACCCTCCGGGCGGCCGGCCTGGCCACGACCGGCGATCGGCTCGAGGGCGACGCGGCGACCGAGCTGCTGGCCAGGGCCAACGCCACCAAAACCGACCTGATCGTGCTGGGCACGCACGGCCGGACCGGGCTGGCCCGGCTCGTCATCGGCAGCGTCGCCCGCAACGTCCTGCATCACGCGACCAGTTCCGTCCTCATCGTCCGCGAGAAGGACACCCACGCGAAGTTACCGAGCCCCGGGCTCGGACCTGCATCCAGGGCTTGAACGGCAGAGGAGAGACCGCCATGCACCGAACGCGAATCCTGATCATGGGCGCCGCCGGGCGCGACTTCCACGACTTCAACGTCGCCTACCGAGACGACGAGGGAGTCGAGGTCGTCGCGTTCACCGCGACCCAGATCCCGGGAATCGCCGGACGCCGCTACCCGCCCGAGCTGGCCGGACCCTCCTATCCGGCCGGCATCCCGATCCTCCCCGAGCAGGAACTGGAACGGATCATCCAGGACGAGAAGATCGACCTGGTCGTCTTCGCCTACAGCGACGTCAGCCACGAGACCGTGATGCATGCCGCTTCCCGCGCGCTCGCGGCCGGCGCCGACTTCGGCCTCCTCGGCCCGGCGCGGACGATGGTCGCGAGCGCACGTCCGGTGCTCGCGGTGGGCGCCAGCCGGACCGGCGCCGGGAAGAGCCAGACGACCCGCTACCTGGCCGAGCTGCTGGCCGACGAGGGCCTGACCCCGGTGGTCATCCGCCACCCGATGCCGTACGGCGACCTGGTCGCCCAGCGCGTGGTCGTGGCGGACCCGCTCCGTCCGGGCGACGAGCGTCACTACCACCCCGGCGAGACGAACCTGCGGATGGCCGACATCGTCGTCATCAACAAGATCGACTCCGCCGACCCCGCCGCGCTCGAGGCGGTCCAGGCGTCGATCCACGACCTCAACCCGTCGGCGGCGGTGATCAGCGCCCGGTCGGACCTGACCCTGGTCGGTCCCGCGATCGAGGGGAAGCGCGTCGTCGTCGTCGAGGACGGCCCGACCCTGACCCACGGCGGGATGCCGTACGGCGCCGGTGTCGTCGCCGCCCGACGCTTCGGCGCGTCCGAGCTGGTCGACCCACGACCGGCCGCGGTCGGCTCCATCCGCGACGTCCTCGACCGCTACCCGGCACTCGAGCCGCTGGTCCCGGCGATGGGCTACGGCCCGGCCCAGATCGCCGAGCTGGAGGCCACCCTCAACGCGATCGACGCCGATCTCGTGCTGTCGGCGACGCCGATCGACCTGACCCGCCTGGTCACGCTCAACAAGCCGATCACCCGCATCCGCTACGAACTGGCGCCGGTCGGCGGCCCGAAGCTGGCCGACCTCATCCAACCGATCGTTCGCGCGGCCCGGCCGTCCGCGCTGGCAGGAGTGTGACGCCATGCCGTCCCTGACCGCCCCCGTGCCGCCGGCATCGGCGGCCCCGCTCCGGAGCTTCCTCACGCTCGACCAGCTCGGGCCGCACGGCCTGCGGGCACTGCTCGACCTGACGGCACGTCTCAAGCGAGACCCGGAGCCGTTCCGGAACAGCCTGGCCGGCGGCCGGCTCGGGATGCTCTTCGACAAGCCGTCGACGCGCACGCGGGTCAGCTTCGAGTCCGCCGCGTGGACGCTCGGCATGCTGCCGATCGTCCTGCGCCCGGACGAGCTGCAGATCGGGCGGGGCGAGACCATCTCGGACACCGGCCACACGCTGTCGCTCTATCTCAACGCGATCGCGGTCCGGACCTTCTCCCAGGCGTCCCTCGAGGAGCTGGCGGCCGCCTCATCCATCCCCGTCATCAACGCCCTGACCAACGAACACCATCCGTGCCAGGCCGTGGCCGACGTCATGACGCTCGAGGAAACGTTCGGGACCCTCGCCGGGATCTCGGTCGCGTTCATCGGCGATGGCGACAACGTCTGCCACTCGCTGATGCAGGCCGCCGCGCTGGCCGGCTTCGAGCTCCGGGTGGCCACCCCGCCCGGCTACGAGCCGGATCCTGGGATCACCGCCGCGGCCCGCGAGGCCGGACGGGCCACGGGCGGAACGATCCTGCTGACCAACGATCCCGTCGAGGCTGTGTCCGGCGTGCAGGCCGTCTACACCGACGTCTGGACGTCGATGGGCAAGGAGGCCGAGCAGGCCACCCGCAAGGCGACGTTCGCCGGGTTCACCGTCGATGCGCCACTCATGCGGCACGCATCGACGCGGGCGATCTTCCTGCACTGCCTGCCGGCCCACCGCGGCGAAGAGGTCGCCGCCGAGGTGATCGACGGTCCCGCGTCGCGTGTCTGGCCGCAGGCCGAGAACCGGATGCACACGGAAGCCGCGCTCCTCTACACGATCGTGGCCGGCGACCCCGGCGGCGAGCGGCTCCCATGAGTCGGGTCGTGGTCGCGCTCGGCGACTGCGCCCTCGTCAAGTGCGGCGAGTTGGGCTCGATCGCCGACCAGCGCCGCAACCTGCTGGCGGCCGCGCGCTCGCTGGTCGAGCTCGAGCGGGCCGGCCACGAGCTCGTCGTGACCCACGGCAGCGGGCCCGACGTGGTCCCGCGGGCCGTCCCGATGCGGCCGCTCGACGTGCTCGCCGCCGAGTTCCAGGGTGAGATCGGCTACCTGCTCGAGCAGGCCCTGTCCACGCAGCTGGCGATGGAGGGTCGCAGCCGGCCGATCGCCGTCGTCCTCAGCCAGGTCGTGGTCGATCCCTCGGACCGTTCGTTCGGCGCGCCGACCCAGCCCATCGGGCCGATCTACGACCGCCCGACCGCCCGGCGGCTCGCGGCGGACCACGGCTGGTCGATCGCGCCCGACGGTGACGGCTGGCGCCGCGTGGTCCCGTCGCCGCCGCCGCTCGAGATCATCGAGGCGCCCAGCATCCGGGCGCTCGTGGCGGCCGGGGAGATCGTCGTCGCCTCCGGCTGCGGCGGGATCCCGGTCAGCCGGACCCAGTCGGGCGCCCTGGTCGGTGTCGAGGCGGTCGTGGACAAGGACCTCGCCGCGGTCGTCCTGGCGGACAGCGTGGATGCCGACGCGCTCCTGCTGTTGACGGATGTCGACGCGGCGGAGTTCGGCTGGGGTGCCCCGGATCGGATCTCGATCCGCCGGCTGTCCCTGCAGGACGCGGCCGCCGGGGTGGCCGACGGCACGTTCGCCCCGGGCTCGATGGGCCCGAAGGTCCGAGCGGCGGCCGAGTTCGTGCGCCGGACCGGCAAGGTCGCGGCGATCGGTGCCCTCGACGATGCCGTAGGCGTCCTCGAGGGCCGCTCGGGGACCACGCTGATCGAGCAATCGCTGGTCGCCGTCTGGTAGGTCCCGCGCGAGGGTCGGCAAGCGCGGCCGGATTGATCCGAACGGCACTGGCCCGCGGCGCGGGCTCGGAACGACGATGCGTTCGAGGCGGCTCGACCCGCTGGCCGGCCATCGGTTGCGATCGCGAGGAGGCCCTTGATGCAGGCCGTCGTCGTCTTTGACACGCAATTCGGCAACACCGAGCAGGTCGCCCGCGCCATCGCCGAGGGGATCGCCGGCCTGGCCTCGGTGGACGTGCTCGCGGCGACCGCCGCGCTGGGCCAGCCGCAGGTGCCGCCGGATCTCCTGTTGATCGGCGGGCCGACCCAGCGGCACGGGATGAGCCCGACCCTGCGGGCCTACGTCGAGGCGCTCCCGAGGGACGGGCTGCGCGACACGCGGGTGGCCGCCTTCGACACCCGCTACCGGATGCCGCCGCTGCTGTCGGGATCGGCGGCGAAGGAGGTCGCCGCGCGACTTCGTCGAACGGGGTTCCGGCTGGTCGCAGCACCGGAGAGCTTCTTCATCGAGCGCGACCGCCCCCCGGACGGGGAGAAGCGGCGGCACGGGTCGGAGCGACTCGAACCCGGCGAGCTCGAG
>JACQEF010000215.1 GCA_016200745.1 Chloroflexota bacterium
CCGCCGAGGATGCGAAGGAGTACTTCTTCCATCGCGACGGCCTCGACTCTTCGCTCAACTTCGACCGCCTGATCGGCGGCGAGCGCGTGGAGTTCGAAGTCGAGACCAGCCCCAAGGGCCCGCGCGCCACCAAGGTGCGCGCCGCCTAGGCACCCGTACGACGCGGCTCGTCCCCAGGGACGAGCCGCGTTTCCGTGTCCGGCGCCCGCCGGATCGTGGGCGTCAGGAGGCGCCGTGACGGAGCAACCCGCGCCCGATGCCAGATCGGCGGCCGAGCCGCCGGCGGACATCGATCGCCCACCCGCCGTCAGCGAGATGCGTCTGGTCGTGACTGCGGACGACCACGCCGCCGCGGTCCGGTTCTACCGCGACGTGCTCGGCCTGCCCGAGCGAGCGTCGTATTCGTCCCCGGACGGCCAGGTCGTGATCCTCGATGCCGGACGCGCCACGCTGGAGATCGCGGACGCCGCCCAGGCAGAGTTCATCGACCGCGTCGAGGTCGGCCGTCGCGTGGCCGGCCACATCCGGGTCGCCTTCGAGGTCGCCGATTCGGCGCGCACCACGCGGGTCCTCGCGGAGGCGGGTGCCGAGGTGATCGCCCAGGCGAGGCACACGCCGTGGAACACGATGAACGCCCGGCTCAACGGGCCGGCCGGTCTCCAGCTCACGCTCTTCTCCGACGCCCCGCCGCCACCGGAGGCGTGACGCGGCGCTGCTCGCCTGGTGGTCGAGTCGTGTGCCTGGATGCCAGGACTGCAATGGCAGGTCGCCGGCCGGGATGCCGCCCACATTCGAGGCGATACGAGGCAGTGCGCCTCGCCACACGCTCATCACCCGCGCGGCCGGGGCGTTGGTACGGCCTCTCATCGTCTGCCCGGCCTGGGACTGTGGCCAGAAGAGTCCCGGGGTTACTGTTCCGCCGCCGACGGACCGCCACCGAACAGCCAGGAGGCCGCGCAAGGCGAGAAGTCCCGTGCCGCGTCAGTCGCCGCGTCTCAGTCCACCGCCGTCCAGATCGCCACGATCGCGAACGCCCCGATCGCGATCCCCGACGCGAGGTTGATCCGGCGGATCCAGGCTGTCGTGATGCGGCTGCGCAGGATCGACACCACCGACGTCAGCACCACCCACCACGCACCCGAGCCCAGGAACACGCCCAGCGTGACGAGCGCCGCGTCGCCCGGTTCGCCGCTGGCGACGCCGAGCCCCGCGAAGAGCGCCCCGAACGACAGGATCGTCATCGGGTTGGTCAGCGTCAGCCCGAGGATCGACAGGTACGCGCCGGGCAGGCCGCCGCGTCGAGGGCGGACGACCGCCGGGTCGTGCGGTTCGGCCCGGGCGGTGGTCCAGGCCAGCCAGAGCAGGAACAGTCCACCGACCAACCCGAGGACGTGTCGCGCGTCCACCAGCGCCTGGGTGATCGCCCCGAGCCCGAAGGCCGCGATCGCCCCGTAGGTTCCGTCCGCGGTCGCCACGCCGAGCCCGGAGGCGAGGCCGACGATCCGGCCCTCGGACAGCGTCCGGCGGATGACGAGCAGGCTGATCGGACCGACCGCTGCCGCGATCGTGAAGCCGAGAACGAAACCGCGGAGCGTGAGCGCGGGATCCACTGGAGTGCCTCCTTGACCAAAGAAAAACGCCCTCGGCCTGATGCCGGGGGCGTCGCTCGTTCGCGTGGTCGCGCGCCCGGTCGGGCGCGCGACTCAGATCGAGGTGGCCCGGCAGGGCCCCCCTTGCGAGCGGCGGGTGAACGGATGGATCGCGTGCATCCCGCGCAGGGTGCCGGATCGATGCGCCGCCTGTCAACGGTCGCGATCGGCCCTATGAGGCAAAGTAGGTTGATAACTCGGATTCGACAGGTCTCGCCTCACGCCCTGCGTCGAAGTTGGCAAGTGCAACTCCGCTGAAGGTCTGAACCCCAAACGACTATCCGTGAGGCGGACTACCGGAACGGCGGCTCTAGGTGCAGGACATCAGACTGGCTGGTTACACATGCGCCGCTAACCGGGGCACCTTCGCGCAGAACGACGACGTCATCGGCGTTCAGAACCTCGAGGCTCGGGGTGAAGCGGGCTCGATAGCCCGGTGGCCACGTGACATCCACGCGGCCACCAAGGCTGTTGACCAACCAGGTCACGCGTGGATCGGCGGCGTTGCCGTGCAGAACGGCGTTGATCCCTACGCCTCCGCACGCCTCGACCGCCCCCGGTGGCAACGCGACCGGCCGGTCGGTGGGTAGGGCGAGTTCGCCAGGTGCGAGGGGCTGCTGGGATGCGAGCGGTCGCGAGGGTGCCTGAACTGGTCCGGCGCAGGCGGAGACGCCGACGATCGCGAGGAGCACGAGGATCTGCTTCATGGCCCTATTGACGCCCTCGCGTGGTCGCATGTTTCCCAGTGCGTATCTGCCGCAGACCGCCAACTTCGACACTGGGCGTCACCTCAACCAGGCGGACAGGTGCGGGAATAGGGCCGGTCGGTTCTTGTCTCACGGCCAATCCCGACCGACGGCCCAGGGGTCGTCCACTTGTTCGCCCCGACAGACACGCGATCGCCAGATAGACACACACGCCGAGATCACGCCGGCGTCCTGCAGAGCCGCCGAGTGCGACGTTGATCAGGCGGCGATAGGATCGACGCTCGTTGGGGAGACGACACTTGCTCATTCGTTCGCGCCCGAAGCGCATGGGACTGGGCCTCGCGGTGGTCAGGCTAACTGGCCTTCTGGTATTCGCGTATGACGCGGCCCTCGCCGTCGGGGGTGCCTTCTCGTTGATGACGCCGCGGCATACGGTCCGCGGAACGTACGGTCCATACCCGATCGCAGCGGTTGCCTCGCTCGGCCTCGGGTTGGCAGGCCTCGCCTTCGCCATCTGGTGGATGAAGGGCAGGACTGCGATCTCGGCGTTTGACCGATTGCTCGTGGGCGTTGCCGCGCTCATAGCGATGTGGGTGGTGGCATTCCTGCTCGTGTTTCCAATCCCAACCCAGTAGCTCGTGCGTCGCGACGGCCCTTGGTGCTGCCGCGCCGCTCTTCGACTTGAGGCGAACGTCGCTGCCGCTGCCGAGATACAGTCGGCCCGAGCACAGGGTCCGCGAGCCTGTGAATGAACGCGAGGAGCGCGGAATCCGTGCGCCGCCAGTTCGCGGTCGTGAGACGGTCAGGATGCGAGGGCTGACGCAGCCTTCGGGATCACCAGGGCAAGGCCGATCCCAAGCCCGACAACGACAGTGGCGATGAGAGCAAGAAGCGCAGTAGCTCGACGCCGGTGCGTAAAGCAGTAGGCGTAGATCAGCATGAGGGGCGCCAGCAGATAGAGGGAAGCACGGGCTTCGTAGTACAGACCGAGGGCGGGAGCCGCCAAGGAAGCGACCACCAGCCAGCCAGCGATCAATGTGGCGACACGCCGACCCGTGAGCGGCGACGGAGACGCACTTGGCTTGCGCGGTGACAACGGCGAAGCGGTCATGCCGAGATCGTGGGCTGGTTGCGCGCCGGGCGCAAGGTCGCGCGGCCCGAGCAACATGGCGTTACACGCTGTCAGGTCGGCTCGGCCCTCAAGCGGGCGAGCAGGCAAGCAGCGGCCGCGACTTCGAGCCAACCACGGGTGCTGATAGGGGATCACTCGTGGCACCGCGACGGCCGCCGCCAGCGGCTCAGGCGCGCGAAGGCGTCCTCGAATGCGTCGCTGGCGGATGGGGATCCGCTCGGCCAGGCGAGTCATTGCCTTCGCCGAGACGCCGTTCGAGCGCCAGCGCCACTATTGCTGCCACACCTCCTCCCAGCGTGGACGCCGGGAGATCGCGCCAATGGCAGCCAGTGCGGGCGAGGAACAGGATCGCATCGACCACATCGCGGCGCGGGAAGAGCGCCGGCTCAGAACGGGAGATCCTCCTCGGGATCGAACCCAATCGTCGCGAGAGGGGCCAACGCCGGCACCGATCGCCGGACATCATGACGAGTACGAGCCCGCTCCTGCGCGTACGCCTGGCGCCGACAGTCGGGACACGCGGTCCGGCCCTCCTTGTCGTACTTCACCCGTGTCGCCGGGCTCATACGAAAGAGCGGATGGAGCCCTGGCATGTCACGACACGACCACCAGACAGTGGAGAGGGACCGATCGGTCAACCGCTCCGGCGTCTGCGGCATGTTCGCCTCCCGAGGCCATTCCGCGGCGATGAGCGCTGGGTGAAGGGCCGCGAGCGCTGTCGTCGGGGTCGCCCACGGCCGATGGCAGACCGCGCAGCGTGATCGCCGGAGGGTCCGCTGGTTGAGCGGCGTCATCCAGTGGTGCCCGCAATCGGCGCAGATCCACTTGATCGCCACGTCCATGCCGTAGGTCAGTTGTGCAGGGTCAAGCTCGTTTGACGGATCCCAGTCGCGCAGCAACTCAGGGAACGCGGTCAGCTTGGTGCCCTTCGGGATCTTCGCCGTCGGCACGGCCGTCCCGGTCGTGAGATCCCACGGCTCGGCGCCGAGCAGCGCGCGCTCCGCGTTGGCCTCGACGAGCTTACGGGCAATCCCGCGCGCTTGGCTCTCGGTCGCCGATGCCGTCGTCTGGCGCCGCGCCCGCTCACGCGCATCGAGCATGAGCTGAGTCATCGAGCTCACCTGATCGAACGGATCCTGGTAGGCGCGCCATTCGCGGTCGTCGGCCGAGCCCAGCGACCAATCAGCGTTCTGCTGGGCAGCTCGGAGCATGCGAATGTAGGCACGGACCGAGGCTGCGCCAGCGACGTCCGCGCGCATGAGCTCGACCAGGATCGACAGCCGGCGCGCGTTCTGGAAGTTGCGCTTGCGGGCGCCGATCCGGTCGCGGATCGCGGCGACGACGTACTCGGCCGCACCGTTGCTCTCGGGAACGTCTGGAGGAAAGCGCCGGCGCAGGTCCTCGAGCGTTCGAGCGATCGGATCCGTCGCCTCGATCCACGCCCACAGCGAACCTCCGCCGTGCGGCTGGGCGAGCGTCCGCAGGCGGTCCCAGTCGTCGGTCGAGCGAAAGCACGTCTCGAGTGCCGGCCCAACTGCTTGGTCGTAGTTGAGGCCGTCGGCGGTCGCGGCCAGCTTGCCGCGCTCGCGCAGGTGGTAGATGCACGGGTAGAAGACGGCGTTCGGCCACTTCTCGACGACCGCGTTGCGGATCGCCTTGGCCTCATCGGCAACGACCCATGCCGGGGCCGTGTCAGTCGGGATCGAATCGAGCAGGTCGAACCAGGATTCGCCCGTCTCGTTGCCAGCCAGGCAGGCGTGCCAGGCCCGCGCGGGCTTCTGCGGGTCATCGGTGCCGGCTGCGGCGAGGATCGCGCCGCCCTCGGTGTCGAAGGGCAGCCCGACCGCCTCGGCGTCGCGCATCCGCATGTTGAGCGGCACCGAATCGAGGATCAGGAAGCGCGGCCATCGTGAAGGCCGGGTCGTCGCCACGATCGTCGGGCCATAGCGATCGACGTAGTCGGCGGCGAGCGCGTTCTGCCGGCTGTGGAACGAGCGGCCCGCGTCGTCATGCGAGAGGCGGTTATTCTCGATCCGCAGGTTGCGACTCGCCAGTCGAAGCGATGTCCCGGCCCCGGTCTCGACGAGCAGGCGGGCGACCTCGGGGACCGAGTAGAGGCTTCGCAGTGCGGTCGGCGCGCCGTCGGTCCGGCCGGGCTCGTGCGAACAGTTGGCGCACATCGTGCCATCTGGGTTGAGGCGCCAGGGCGCCCGTTTGGGCAGGGTGAAAACGTGCGCCGCGACGACACCACCCGGTGGCACGCAGCGGTAGCGCGACTTGGCGAACAGGCCGTCAGGGCGGACCCGCGAGCCGAACGACACGACATGCCCGAGGTGCCCTTTCGGGCACGTCGGTCTTGGTCCTTGTGTGAGCGGCCGTCCCACGCGCGTCTCCAGCTGGATGCAGCGGCGGGACGGCACCGCGCATCGTTCTTCCAGCCTACGCCTGATGGATCCGAGTTATCAACCTACTTTGCCTCACAGGGCGATCAAGACCTGTGGACGGCCAGTGAAAATGTCACCCGCTAAGCGGCCAGTGATTTTGTCACCCTCGAGCTCATGGAGAAGAGGGAGACGATCGCCTTGGATGGCCGTGCACAGCAGCGCCTGTATGTCCTCAACCACGTCCTCGCCGGGGAGCTGACCGCTGAGCAGGCGGGGCGGATCCTCACGCTGTCGGTCCGCCAGGTCCGCCGGCTCCTCGAGCGCTATCGCGGCGAGGGTGCCGCCGGCCTGATCCACGGCAACCATGGCCGGTCGCCGGCCCACCGCACGCCGGACGAATTGCGCGACCGCCTGATCGAGCTCGCCACGACGACGTACGCCGGGGTCAACCGGGCGCACCTCGCCGAGCTGCTGGCCGAGCGCGACGGCCTGGTCGTGCCCGCCCGGACGTTGCGCCGGGTCCTGGCCGAGGCAGCCGTCGGAGCCGTGCGCACCCGGCGGCCGGCCCGCCATCGAGCGCGACGCGAGCGGATGGCCCGCGAGGGGCAGATGGTCCAGACCGACGGCAGCCGCCACCAGTGGTTCGGGCCGGATCACCCGTACGCCACGTTGATCGGCGTCGTCGACGACGCGACCAGCCGGCTGACCGGGGCCACGTTCCGGGCGGCCGAGGACGCCGCCGGGTACCTGACCGCCTTTGCCCAGACGGCCACCGCCTACGGCCTGCCGGGCGCGGTCTACTCGGACCGCCACGGGATCTTCATCGCCGAGCGGAACCGGGCGCCGACGCTGGCCGAGCAGCTCAGCGGCAAGCACGCGTTCACCCAGGTCGGGCGCGCCCTCGATCAGGCCGGGATCGCCTGGATCGGCGCCCACAGCGCGCAGGGCAAGGGTCGCGTCGAGCGGACCTGGGGCACGCTCCAGGATCGGCTGGTGACGGAGCTCCGTCTCGAGACGATCACCACGATCGATGACGCCAACGCCTTCCTGCCCCGCTTCCTGGTCCGCTACAACGGCCGCTTCACGGTTCCGCCGGCCGAACCCCAGCCGGCCTGGCGTCCCTGGCCCGAGGGTCTGACCGGGGAGTCGGTGTTCTGCTTCCACTATCCGCGCCGGGTCGCCCGCGACGCGACGATCAGCTGGCCGGGCGGTCCGCTCGGGCTGCCGCGCCGGGCCGATGGCCGGAGCTGGGCCGGCCGAGCGGTCACCCTCCAGGAGCGGCTCGACGGCAGCCTGTGGGTCAGCCACGCCGGCGTGTGCCTGCCGCTCGCGCCGGCGCCGGCCGACCCGGTCACCCTCCGCGCCCGAGACCTCTCGAGGCTGACCGATGGCCGCCCCGACCTCGTGTCGAGACCAGCGACCCGTCGGCGGCCCTCCGCCCCGAGCCCGGCGCCGATCTCAATACCTGGGCCCGACCATCCCTGGCGGCGCTACTCTCTTCGTGGTCGGTAACAGATTCACTGGCCGGTTAAGCGGACAAAGTCACTGGCCGCCGACACGGTCGCGATCGGGACCCGAGCCCGGTGGCGGGCGCCCGTCCTCCGCCGGCGCGTTGAGTCGTGGCGGCGCCGCCGTTACGCTGCAGCGATGCACGACTCCACCACCTCGGCCCGGCGCCGGCCGCTCAAGGTCGGCATCCAGCTTCCCGAGGTCGAGTACGAGGTCCGATGGCCCCACCAGCTCGACATGATCAGGGCGATCGAGGACCTCGGCTTCGACTCGATCTGGCTCGGCGAGCACCTCCTCTACCGGTGGGCGGACCGACCGCCGCGCGGACCGTGGGAGGCGTGGACGACCCTCGCCGCCATCGCTGCCGTCACGACGCGGGTCCAGTTCGGGCCGCTCGTCGCCTGCACCAACTTCCACAACCCCGCGATGCTGGCAAAGCAGGCGGCCACGATCGACGAGATCAGTGGCGGTCGCTTCGTCCTCGGCCTCGGGGCCGGCTGGAACGAGACCGAGTTCCGTGCGTACGGGTTTCCCTTCGATCACCGGATCGAGCGGTTCGAAGAGGCCTTCACGATCATCCGCAGCCTGCTGCGCGACGGTGCGGTGGACTTCGACGGTCGCTGGTACCAGGTCCGCGACTGCGAGCTCCTGCCCCGCGGCCCCCGGCCCGGCGGGCCGCCGCTGCTGATCGGATCCAAGGGGCCGCGCATGCTTCGGGCGACGCTGCCGTACGTCGACTCGTGGAATGTCTGGTTCCGCGACACGGGCAACGCGCCGGCCGGCGTCCCCGCGCTGCGCGAGCTCGTCGACGACGCGTGCCGCGCGGTCGGGCGCGATCCATCCGAGGTCGAGCGCACCGTGGCCGTGCTGGTTCGGACACCCGGCGGCACCGGACGGTTCCAGGGCGACTACATGGAAGACCCGACGCCGCCACTCGACGGCAGCCCGGCCGAGATCGCCGACGTCCTGCGCCGGTACGCGGCCGAGGGGATCGCGGAGGTCCAGCTCGTCGTGGATCCGATCACCCTGGCTTCGATCAGGTGGCTCGGGCCTGTCCTCACCGACCTGGATCGATCGTGAGGCGGCCCCTCGTCAGCGCGGAATCCCGTGCTAGCATGCCGTCCTCCATGCCGACGCCGTCTCGATGAGCCTGCCCGCCCGTCGCCCGCGGTCGCGCCAGGCCTCCGGCCGCGCCTCGGACGAGGTGTCGGCGCTCGACAAGCGGATCATCGAGCACCTTCAGGCCGACGGCCGGCGCCCGTTCACCCAGATCGCCGTCGATCTCGGCGTCTCGGAGGCGGCGGTCCGTGCCCGGACCAACCGGCTGATCGAACGAGGCATCCTGCAGGTGGTGGGCGTCACCGACCCGCTGCGGCTGGGCTTCCACCAGATGGCGATGATCGGAATCCGGTGCCAGAGCGACAAGCTGATCGAGGTCGCCGAGCAGCTGGCCGCGATGCCCGAGGTCGACTACGTCGTGATCACGGCCGGGACCTATGATCTGCTCATCGAGACCGTCTGCGAGGACAACGAGGCCCTGCTGGCGTTCCTGGCCGAACGCCTCCGGGCGATCGACGGGGTGCGCGAGACCGAGACGTTCGTCTACCTGCGCCTCGTGAAGCAGACCTACCAATATGGGACTCGCTGATCCGTTGACGATCGGCACCGAACCGGGCTCCAGACGGTCGGCGCGAGACCTTCGGGTCGCTAAGATGCACGGGTTCAGGGAGAACCTGATCCACGCGCAGCCAGGGGGCGAGGACGAGCGTGCCGGTTGAACCGGTCCTGATCCTGATCGTCGCGGCGGTAGCGGCGAATCTCGTGCTGATGGCGATGATTCTCGTCCCGCCGTTGCTGGGACGGCCCAATCGTCTCGCCAACGACGCCGAGACCGCCGAACTGGCCGAGCTCCAGGCCGCCGAGGCCGCCGTCGTCGGTGGCATGATCGGAGCGCCGGGGGACGACGGCGTCTCGAGCCACGCCTACGACCGGATCGTCAGGATCGTCGCCTGGTTCTTCCTCCTGAGCGCCACCGCCATCGTGGCGGCGACCGGCCTGTGGCCGGCAAACCAGCCGGCGATCCTGGTCCTGCTGGCGCTCGGCGGAGTGTTCGTGGTCGTGATCCACGACCTGCTGCCGTCGGACGTCCTGGGTCCGGCCAAGTTCGTCGTCGAAGGCTCGGTCGCGATCACGCTGTCGACCCTGCTCGTCGCGTTGACCGGCGGGGTGGCCAGCCCGTTCTTCTTCGCCTTCCCGCTGATCGTGGCAGGGGGCGCGCTGGTCGTGTCGCCACCGATCACGGTGGCCCTCGCCGGCGCCGCGGCGCTCGGCTACGCGCTGGCCGCGGTGGCCGGGTCCGCGACTGACACGAAGCTCACCGCCGCGGTCGCGACGGTCGGGGTCAACCTGACGGCCCTCGTCCTGCTGGCCTACGCGTCGATGGTCATCGCCCGGGAGCAGCGGCGCACGCGGGACGCGGCGATCCGGCTGTCGACCGTCGATCCGCTGACCGGCTTGTTCAACCGGACCTTCTTCTTCGCCGCGATCGGCCGCGAGATCGCCCGCTGCGCGCGGTCGGGGCGCGGGTTCTGCCTGCTGATGATGGACCTCGACGACCTCAAGGCGATCAACGACCGGCTCGGTCAC
The DNA here is from genome assembly GCA_016200745.1 of Chloroflexota bacterium. GTDB lineage: Bacteria > Chloroflexota > Limnocylindria > Limnocylindrales > CSP1-4 > SPCO01. Next base: position 10,028 of record JACQEF010000215.1, read on the forward strand.
CATCAGGGCGACCGCGTCCTGCGCGGCGTCGGTGAGGTGATCGCCGATGGCGTCCGCAGGATCGACACCGCGGCCCGGTACGGCGGCGACGAGTTCGTCGTGCTGCTGCCGGAGACCGATCCGACCGGCGCGTTCGTCCTGGCCGAGAAGATCCGGCGCGGCGTCAACGCCATGGCCGTCGACGAGGCGACGCCTGGCTCGCGCGCCTCGCTGTCGATCGGCGTCGTGAGCTACCCGGGTGACGGCAGCACCGCGGACGAGCTGATGATCAGCGCGGACGCGGCGATGTACGCGAGCAAGCGCGCCGGCAAGGACCGGGTGACCGGTGTGTCCATCCCGATCCGCCGGAACAGCCGCGGCCCGGAGACGGGCGGCGGGCAGGCCGCCGGGGCGGTCGGCGACTCCGGTGTAGCATCGGCGCCGTGAGCGACCTCGAGCCGCGGCTCCGCGGCTTCTCGACCCGGGCCATCCGAGCGGCCTCCCGCGTGCCGAGGATCGACCAGCAGCCGACGAGCGTGCCCATCTACCAGACCGCGACGTTCGCCTCGAGTGACGCGGACGAGCTGGGTCGCGTGGCCGCCGATCCCCGTGCCGGCTACGCCTACAGCCGGATCTCGAACCCCACCACGACCGCGCTCGGCGACGCCTACGCCGAACTGGCCGGCGGCGAGGCGGGCGTGGCGCTCGCGTCGGGGATGGGGGCGATCCACGCGGCGCTCGCCTCGCTCCTCGAGACGGGGGACCGGGTCGTGGCGCCCATCGCGATCTACGGGTCCACGCGGGCCCAGCTCCTGCGTATCTTCGGCGGCTTCGGTGTCCGGGTGGACAGCGTCGACACGACCGATTTGGACGCGGTCGGGGCGGCGCTGGCCGAGGCGCCGACCCGCGTCCTCTACGCGGAGACCATCGCCAACCCAACGACCTATCTCGCGGACCATGCCGCACTGGCCGAGCTGGCCCATCGCCACGGCGCGACCTACGTCGTCGACAACACGTTCGCCTCGCCCTACGTCTGCCGCCCGCTCGAGCTCGGTGCCGACCTCGTGGTCGAATCCGCCACCAAGTTCCTCGGTGGCCACAGCGACGTCATCGCCGGGGTCGTCGCCGGCTCCGCGGCACGGATCGCGGACGTGACCCGCGTCCAGATCGATACGGGCGCGACGCTGGGCCCGCTCGAGGCGTTCCTCGTCCTGCGTGGCATCCTGACGCTCGCGATCCGCGTGGAGCGCCACGCCCGAACGGCGGCCGGCCTGGCGTCGTGGCTCGAGGCCCAGCCAGGCGTCCGGTCCGTCCTCTACCCGGGGCTTTCGAGCCACCCGCAGCACGACCTGGCCGTTCGGCAATTCCGGCCCGGCGTATCCGGCGGCATGCTCGCCTTCGAAATCGACGGGGGCCGCGCGGCCGGGCGGGCGGTCATCGACGCCCTCCAGCTGCCGGAGCTGACCGCGTCGCTCGGGAGCGTCCACACGATGGTCGTCCACCCGCCGTCCACGTCGCACCGCCAGCTCAGCGAGGCCGACCTCGAGCGAACGGGGATCACCCCCGGCCTGCTGCGCGTCTCGGTCGGACTGGAGGACCTCGAGGACCTGCAGGCCGATTTCGGCGAGGCCCTGATGGTCGCCCGCCGATCCGCCGACGCGGCGCGCGCGCCGGTCCCGGCCGTCGCCGCGAACTAGGCCGGCCAAGGAGGTCGGGCCATCGCGACCCCGGTGGCCGTCTCGGCCGCATCACTCCCGCCGGACGGGCTCAACGTCGTCGCCCGTCTCGGTCGCGGCCTCTGGCGGCTGCTGACCAAGGTCGATTTCGCGGTCGCCCAGATCATCGTCCTGGCCCTGCTCGCCGTCGTCGGGATGACCATCAAGCAGTTGCCCGACTTCGCCTTCCGGTCGGCCACCGACTACGCGGCGGCCCTCGACGACCTGCACGCTCGCTACGACCCGCTGCTCGGCTCGGGCGTCGTCGGCGTGCTCGACCGGCTGAGTGTCTTCTCGATCTTCCGCTCGCCGTGGTTCAGCGCCGGGCTGGTGGTGCTGGTCGTCTCGATCGTGGTCTGCACCCTGGACCGGACGCCAAAGCTTTGGCGGGGCGTTCGCGAGGTGCGCGTCGAGCAGCCAGAGCCGTTCTTCGATCCGCGACTCCCGGACCGCGCGGCGATGACCGGGCTGACCGCCGAGGCCGTCCGGCACGTGCTGCGCCGGAACGGCCTTCATGTGCGGGAGGCGAGCGCCGCCGACGGCCGGCGATTCCTGTACGGCGACCGGCACCAGTACACGAAGCTGGCGACGCTCCTGACCCATGCCGGCCTGGTCACCTTCCTGGTCGCGGCCGCGGTCACCTCGCGGCTCGGCGACGAGCAGGGCCTCGTGGTACCGGAGGGGAGCTCGCTCACCGTCCAGCCGATCGGGACGCCCGGGCTGCTGCTGGTCAAGAACCTCGACTTCGAGGCACCCGGCTTCAACACCGGGCAGGCGGCCGACTTCACCACCGACCTCGCCGTCTACCAGGACGGCCGCGAGATCGCCCGGAAGACCATCCGCGTCAATGATCCGTTGTCGGTGGCCGGCTACACGTTCCATGAGAACGGGTTCGGGCCGGCCCCATACCTGGTCGTCCGCGACCCGGCCGGCCGGCCGCTGTGGGACGGCGCGGTGCCCCTGACCGACGCCGCCGCCGGCTCGCCGTACGGGATCCAGGGCGTGCCCGGCACCGACATCGGGCTGCAGCTCCTGCTCCGGAAGGAGGCCGACGGCACGGGTGTCGTCCTGGTCCTGCCGTACCGGGTGGTCGGCACCAACCCGGATGGCACGCCGATCCCGCAGAACTACACGGCGCTGGCGCTGGTCAAGGGCGAGACCGGTGTGTCGTCGGACGCCGGACTGAGCATCGAGCTGCGCGACGTCGGCGAGTTCACCCTGCTCATCGCCAAGCGCGATCCGGGCCAGGGGCTCGTCTGGCTCGCGTTCGGGCTGCTGATCGCCGGGATCACGATCACGTTCTACCGGCCGCGCAGGCGGGTCTGGACCAGGCTGACCCCGGACGGTCGTCTCGGGATCGTCTGGCGGTCGGACCGATACGTCGACGTCGAGCACGAGTTCGGCCGCCTGCTCGACCAGCTCGTGGCCGCCCGGGTGCCGGACCAAGCGGCGCCGAGCGGTCCGGCACGCGGCTGATCGCGCGCCGCGTCGGTCGTCCGCCAGCCGCAACGTTGCGGGTCTCGGGTCGGCGCTGAACCGCAACCTCGCCCGCTGCTATCGTCACCACAGGCGGTTCCGCAGCCGAACCGTGGTGCCGTCTGCCCCGTCCGAGTCGGACGGACGCGGAGCCGACCGCACAGACAGGAGACCCATGACCGCTCGAACGACTGCCATCTCGGGGATCGCCGCGCACCGGGTCGCCAAGACGCAGGACTACCTGGAGAGCGCCGGCGCGGACATCTACGGCCAGTACGTCTTCGACGACGTCGCCCAGCGCAAGTACCTGGCCAAGCCGATCTACCAGAAGCTCCGGCAGACGATCGACGGCCACGAGCCGTTCGACCTGGCGATCGTGGACGCGGTCGCCCACGGCGTGAAGGAGTGGGCCCTGGGCCAGGGCGCCACCCACTACACCCATTGGTTCGTGCCGATGACCGGCTCGACCGCCGAGAAGCACGACTCGTTCCTGACCCCGACCGGCGACGGCAAGACGATCGCCGAGTTCTCAGGCCGGAACCTGGTCCAGGGCGAGCCGGACGCCAGCTCCTTCCCGTCGGGCGGGATCCGGGCCACCTTCGAAGCCCGCGGCTACACCGCCTGGGACGTCACCTCGCCGATCTTCCTCCAGGTCGAGCCGAACGGCGTCACGCTCACGATCCCGACGGCGTACGTGTCCTTCACCGGAGAGGCGCTCGACCACAAGATCCCGCTCCTTCGCTCGCAGGAGGCACTGGGCAAGCAGGCGCTGCGGGTCCTGCGCTGGTTCGGCAATCGCGCCACCAAGCGCGTCTTCACGAACATCGGCCCCGAGCAGGAGTACTTCCTGGTCGACCGCCGCCTGGCGGAGCAGCGGCCGGACCTGCTGCTCACTGGCCGGACGCTGTTCGGCGCCGCTCCGCCCAAGGGCCAGGAGCTCGAGGACCAGTACTTCGGCCCGATCCGGGAACGGATCCTGGCGTTCATGATGGATCTCGACCGCGAGCTGTGGCGGCTCGGAATCCCGGCCAAGACGCGCCACAACGAGGTGGCCCCGGGCCAGTTCGAGATGGCGCCGGTGTACGAGCCCACCTCGGTAGGGTCCGACCACAACATGATCGTCATGAGCCTGATGCGCCGGCTCGCACCGCAGCACGGCCTGATGTTCCTCATCCACGAGAAGCCGTTCGCCGGGATCAACGGCTCGGGCAAGCACAACAACTGGTCGATGGCCACCGACGACGGGGAGAACCTGCTCGACCCGGGCAACGACCCGCACGCCAACGCCCAGTTCCTGGCCTTCCTGATGGCGGTGATCCGGGCCGTCAACGAGCACGCCGACCTGATCCGGGCGAGCATCGCCGACGCCGGCCAGGACCACCGCCTCGGCGCGAACGAGGCGCCTCCGGCCATCATGTCGATCTTCCTCGGCTCGCAGCTCGTCGACGTCGTCGAGCAGCTGGGCAACGGCGGGGCGACCGGCTCCAAGCAGGGCGGCTCGGTCGAGCTCGGCGTCACCTCGCTGCCGGTCCTGTCGAAGGACGCCACCGACCGCAACCGGACCTCGCCGTTCGCCTTCACCGGCAACAAGTTCGAGTTCCGCGCGGTCGGCTCGTCCGCCCCGATCTACTGGCCACAGACCGTCCTCAACACGGCCGTCGCCGACTCGCTCAAGAAGCTCGCCGACGAGCTCGATGGGCTCAAGCCCGAGGACATGGCCGGCCTGACCACGATCCTGTCGGGCATCGTCAAGGCCAACAAGCAGGTCCTGTTCGAGGGCAACGGCTACTCGGAGGAGTGGCACGCCGAGGCCGCTCGCCGGGGGCTGCCGAACAACCGCTCGACGGTCGACGCCCTGCCGTCGCTGACGACGGACAAGGCCAAGGCACTCTTTTCCGGCTTCGGGGTCCTGTCCGAGCGGGAGCTCGCCGCGCGGGTCGAGATCAGCTGGGAACGCTACGTCAAGGTGCAGGACATCGAGGCGAACTGCGCCGCGGACATCGCCTCGACGATGATCCTCCCGGCCACCGCCCGCTACCTCGGCGAGCTCGGTGGGGCACCCTCGTCACGTGGAATCAACGCCGTCTGCGAGCGGGTCTCCGCCCTCGCCGATACGCTCGTGGACGCGATCGGGGCGCTCCAGGGGGCGCAGCACGAGGCCCACGCCGCCGGCTCCGTCGAGGACGAGGCCCGGGCGTTCGCGACATCGGTGATCCCCGCCCAGGACGCCCTCCGCGGGGTCGTGGACGAGCTCGAGACGGTGGTCGCCGACGACCTCTGGCCGCTGCCCAAGTACCGCGAGCTGCTCTTCCAGTACTGACGCAGCCGATCCTCACAGGCCCGGTCATCCGCGACGCCCTGGGCGATCACGTCTTACCTGCGCCTGGCAGCCACGCTGCTCCTCGTCGATCCGGTCCGGTTTGGCGCGCTGGGTGCCTTCACCGGTATCGTGGTCGTCGTGAGCACCGTCCTGACCGCGACCCTGCCGACCATCGGCCTGTCGTTCGTGGCGCTGGTCGCCTGCCGCTCGGTCTATCCGGCCGCCGACCGGATCGAGCCGCAGCTCACGAGGCACGCGGGTTGACCCTCCCGATCCAGGTCGGACCAGCGACGATCACCGTCAACCGCGACGACCGGTTCGTCGTCTGCCAGTCGGACGGCCGGATCGAGCGCCAGGCCGAGGAGGGGTTCTTCGCCCGGGACACGCGCTTCATCTCGGGCTACAACCTGTGGATCAACGGGAAGCGGCCATTGCTCCTCAACTCGTCGCCGGTCCAGTTCTACTCGGCTCGCTTCGAGTTCACGAACCCGCAGCTGCTCGACCGTGACGGCGCCGTGGCGCCGCACAGCCTGTCGGTCCGGCTCGACCGGACCCTGTCGGGTGGCGTCCACGAGGACTACGACGTCGTCAACTACGGGCCGCGGACGGTCCGCCTGACGATCGAGATCGAGATCGAATCCGACTTCGCCGACATCTTCGACGTCAAGAACGGCGAGCTGGTCCGGCGCGGCGAGATCAACACCCGCTGGTCGCGCTCCGGCGGCGAACTGCGCACGACGTACGCCCATCGCGACTTCGTCCGCTCCCTCATCGTCGCCACGGACAAGGCGGACAGCCGGCCGCAGTTCGCCAACGGCCGCTTCGTGTTCGTCGCCGAGATCAAGCCGAAGGGCGTCTGGCACACCTGCCTGAAGTGGCTGCCGATGACCCAGTCGAAGCGCCGCCCGTCGACCCTGCCCTGCCATTCCGTGGCTGGCCCGCGGCCCGACCAGAGCGCCCCGCGCCTGCGTCGGGTCCGGCTGGAGACGCCGAACCACGTGGTCCGGCGCGCCTGGGACCAGGCGCAGGTCGACATGGATTCGCTCCAGCTGGAGGATCCGGCGTTCGAGAAGGGCGTGTTCATCCCGGCCGCCGGCGTGCCGTGGTTCGTGACGCTGTTCGGGCGCGACTCGCTGATCGTCTCGATGCAGGGGATCAGCGGTTACCCGGAGTTCGCCGCGGGCGCCCTCCGCCGGCTGTCCGAGCTGCAGGCGACCGACGACGACCCCGAGCGCGACATGGAGCCGGGCAAGATCCCGCACGAGATCCGCCATGGCGAGCTGGCGCAGCTCCGCATCCTGCCGTTCCAGCCGTACTACGGGACGCACGACGCGACCAGCCTGTTCGTGATCGTGATGTCGTACCTGTACCAGTGGGTCGGCGACGTCGCGCTGCTCCAGCGCTACCTCCCCAACGCCGAGGCGGCGGTCCGCTGGATCGATCGGTTCGGCGACCGCGACGGCGACGGGTTCCAGGAGTACGCGACCCGATCCCGTCACGGCTACTACAACCAGGGCTGGAAGGACGCGGGCGACGCGATCCCGAACGCCGACGGGTCGCTCGCCAAGCTGCCGCTCGCGCTGTGCGAGCTGCAGGGCTACGTCTACGACGCCAAGCTCCGGATGGCCGACGTCTACGAGATCCTGGGTCGGCCCGAGGACGGCGCGCGGCTGCGCGCCGAGGCGATCGCCCTGTACGAGCGGTTCAACGACGCCTTCTGGTGGGAATCGGAGGGCACGTACTACCTCGGTCTCGACGGGGACAAGCGCCCGATCGAGAGCGTGGCGTCCAACGCCGGGCACTGCCTGGCCAACGGGATCGTGCCGCCCGACCGGGCGGCCCGCGTCGTGGAGCGCCTGACGGCCGGCGACATGTGGTCCGGCTGGGGGATCCGGACGCTGTCGTCCGACCATGCCGCGTACAACCCGTTCAGCTACCACACGGGCACGGTCTGGCCGCACGACAACGCGATGATCGCCGGCGGCTTCCGGCGCTACGGGCACGACGCGGCGGCCGCCAAGGTCGCCCGCGGGCTGTTCGACGCCAGCGAGCGGTTCCAGGCCAACCGGCTGCCCGAGTTGTTCGCCGGGCTGCCGCGCGACGACGGGTCGTTCCCGGTGCAGTACCTCGGAGCCAACGTCCCGCAGGCCTGGGCGGCCGGATCCATCTTCCGGCTGATCGCCGTGCTCTGCGGCATCCACGCCACCACCGATGCGAGCGGCTCGCGGTTGTACGTCAACCCGGCGTTGCCGGACTGGCTCCCTGAGCTGATCATCCGCAACCTGCGCGCCGGCCGTGGTGCCGCCGAGATCCGCTTCCACGACGGCCAGGTCGACGTCCTGTCCAACACGACCGGGTTCGAGATCATCCACGAGGTGCCGCCGCGGCCGGCACCATGGGAGGGGCGCTAGCGGCGGTCGCGCGGCCTGGGTCCAGCGCCGCGAGATCGTTCCGCTCAGTCGGTACGACCGGGATTCGCCACGGTGGGGAGCCCCGCAGGCTCCGACCCGGCCGCGGCCGCGGCCCCCTCGAGTGGCAGCGAGAACGAGAACGTCGAGCCGCGGCCGACCTCGGACTCGAGCCACAGGCGGCCGCCGTGGTGCTCCACGATCTCGCGGCAGATCGGCAGGCCCAGGCCGGTGCCGCGCGGCTTGTCGGTGAGGGTGTCGCCGGCCTGGCCGAACTGCTCGAAGACCTTGGCCTGGTCCTCAGGCGCGATCCCGACCCCGGTGTCGGCGACCCTGACGACGACGGACGATGCCGCCGGGTCGCGACGGGCCGCGCAGGTGATGGTGCCGGCCGCGGTGAACTTGACCGCGTTCGAGATCAGGTTGATGACGACCTGGATCAGCCGGTCGCGGTCTCCCGTGATCGGCGGGAGGTCGGCTTCGAGGTCGAGCACCATCTGTGGCCCGGCGGTGGTCAGCAGCGGCGCGGTGGCCGCGGTCGCTCGGGTGATCACCTCCGCCAGGTCGACGACGTCGCGCCGCCACTCCATCCGGCCCGCCTCGATCTTGGCGAGGTCCAGGGTGTCGTTGATGAGGGCCGTCAGGCGCTCGCCCTCCTCGACGATGATCCCGAGGTTGTCCGAGATCTGGCGCATCTGCCGGTCCCGCCTGGCGTCGCCGGGCGGCACGGCCGGGAAGATCGCCTCCTCGAGTCGCCGGCGGATCAGCCTGGAGAAGCCCACGACGGAGGTGAGCGGCGTGCGCAGCTCGTGGCTGACGTTCGACAGGAACGCGGTCTTGCTCGCGGATGCGGCCTCGGCCGCGACCCGCGCCGCCTGCGCCTCCTCGATCGCGGCGGCCAGCGCCGCGGTTCGCTCGACCACCCGCTGCTCGAGCGCGTCCTTCTGGGATTCGACCTCTTCGTACAGCCGGGCGTTCTCGATGGCGGCCGCGATCAGGCTGCCGACGGTGTAGAGGAGGGGACCGTCGCCCGGCCGGACGTCGCGGCCCGAGGCCCGGTTGTCGACCGCCAGGATCCCCACCGTCCGGCCCTTGGAGACGAGCGGCGTCCCGAGGAACGACGTGACCTCCATCATCGCGGCGAACGCACGGTTGCGTTCGTCCGGGTCCTCGTCCACGTCACGGAACAGCAGCGGCCCGTCGGCGTGGTAGAGCTGGACGAGCTGCGACACGCGCCGGTCGAGCGGCAATTCGAGCTCGGCCACCGCGGCCGTCATCTCCGCGCTGCCGCCGACCGATCGCCCGCCCCCGAGCACGCCGCGCGCGTCGTCGGCCAGCAGGATCAGCGCCCGATCGAAGCGGAGGTGCCGGATCACGGCCTGGAGCGAGCCGTCGAGGAGCTCGTCTCGATCGAGCGTGGAGCCGGCCGCGGCGGCCAGCTCATTGAGCGTCATCAGCTCCGCGACCCGCTCCTGGAGGTCCCGGTTCGCGTCCTCCGACCGCCGGTAGGCGGCCTCGGTCTGTCGGTTGGCCGCGCGGAGCGCGCTCGACCGCCCGCGCGCCGCGCCGCCGTACAGGACGAGGCCGGCCGGCAGCAGCGCCGCGAGGACCACCGCGACCGAGTCCCAAGCCGGCCCCCGGCCAACCAGGTAGGCGAGGACGACGGCCGACCCGACGATCCCGAGCGCGACCGCGCGTCGATCCACGAGCGTTGGGGTGGGCGTGCGGCTCAGTCGCCGGCGCGAGATGCCCGGACGACCGTTTCGTGCACGGCCGCCTGTTCGAACGTCGGCGCAGCGAGCGAGGCGATGGCGGTCAGCAACCGCAGGTCCGAGGCGTGGTAGTCGGTCGGTTCCCGCGAGATCGTGCCGATCACCCCGATCCGTTCGCCACGGACGCGCAGCGGGGCGGCGACGAGCGACGCGAACTCGCGCTCCGAATCGGTTGCCCGGGGATCGGCCGCGATGTCGTTCACGATCTCCGGGTCGCCGGCCAGGATCGCCCCCAGGATCCCGGCGCCCGGGCCGGACCTGCCGACCGTCTCGAACGCCCCCTCCCCGGCCGGCCGCGCAACGAGCCGATCGCCCTCGGGCTCGTGAAGGAGGACGAACCCGATGCCACCCGACGGCAGGCGACCGGCCTCCGCCACGGCGACCCGGGCGACCGCGTCGATCTCGAGCGTCGCGCCGATCTGGTCCGCCAGGTCGTAGATCAGGTTGAGCTCGCGATAGCGGTCGAGCGCCTCGCGCGCGAGGGCTCGCTTGTCCGTCTCGCGCGCGCCGGCGTAGCTCAGCACCGCGGCGATCGAACCGGCGGGCCGCGGCCCCTCGACCCAGCCCACCGTCTGGGCCTCGATGACGATCGGGTGCCGTTCGACCGGGGCGTCGGCCGGCGCGGTTCCGGTCTGTCGGTCGAGGATGACCTCGCCGTCGAGGGCGGTGATCGTCAGGCGGGCGTCCGTGCCGGCCAGCAGCACCGACAGCATGGGGGCCACGTGCCGGTGGCGGACGATCAGCCGCCGGAGCTCGGACGTGTCCATCAGCCGGCGCCGGCCCGGAGCCCGAGCACCTCTCGAGCGCGCCGCAGCAGCTCGTCGGGATCGAACGGCTTGGTCATGTACAGGTCCGCCCCGGCGGCCATGCCCTGTTCGCGGTCGTACGCCTGGCCCTTCGCGGTCAGCAGCACGACGTACGTGCCGGCCAGTCCGAGTTCCTGCTTGATCACGCGGCAGACCTCGAACCCGCTGCGCCTGGGCATCATCACGTCGAGGAAGACGAGATCCGGGTGCTGGTGCTCCACCACGCTCACGGCCTCATCGCCGTCCGCTGCGGTCAGCAGCTCCACGCCCTCGTCCTCGAGCTCCTCGAGCGTCTGCTCGATGAGCAGCCGGATGTGCTGCTCGTCGTCGACGATGAGGACGGTCGGCATGGGTGGGGCCCCTTCGCGCGGCTTGACGCCACAGAGTGCGGCAGTTCGGACGGTCGCACCACGATGCCGGAAACGCCCGGTCCGCGCAACCGACGCGTTGGCCCAACGAGGTAGGCCAACGATGCGGCACCATACGCGGATGGAGCTCCCCGACGTTCGCGTCCCCAGGATCGACCCGATGCTTTCGCTCGGGCTGCTGTCGGTGGCGCACGCGGTCAACCACGCGCAGGCCGTCATCCTCCCGCTGATCTACCTCAAGGTGATCGACGAGTTCGGCGTGAGCGTCCAGACGATCGCCTTCCTGGCGGCGATCGGGAGCTTCTCGTCCGGCATGGTTCAGCTCAGCTACGCTGCCCTGACCCGGTTCATCTCGCGCCGCCGGCTGCTCGGGCTCGGCGGGATCCTGTTCGGCGGCGGGTTCGCCGCACAGGCCCTGTCCGGCGGGTTCCTGACGTTCGCGCTCCCGAACATCCTGTCGCGGATCGGCGGCTCGCCGCAACACCCGGTCGGCAACGGGCTGCTGGCGGAGCAATTCCCGCCGGAGCGGCGCGGGTTCGCCATCAGCGCCCACATCGCGGGCGGCAATGTCGGCACCGTGATCATCGCGCTCATCGGCGTCCCGCTGATCGCCGCCGTCGGGTGGCGCGGCGCCTCGGTGGCGATCGGGCTGCCGGCCATCGCCATCGCCATCGCCATCCTGCTCCTCGTCCGGGAGCGCGGCACGGACCGGGCCGCCGCCGTCGCGGAGGGAACCGTGCGGTCGGCGTTCAGGCGGATTCTGCGCGACCGCGACCTTCGCTGGCTGTATCTCACCTCGGTCCTGGGCGGCGGCGGTCGCGGCCTCGGGGTCGTCAACCTGTTCGCGCTGATCTACATGACCCGGGTGCTCGGGCTCGGAGAGAACGTGTCGGGCCTGATGTACGGCGCCCTGATCGTCTTTTCGGTGCCAATGCCGTTGATCGCCGGCTGGCTGTCCGACCGGCTCGGCCGCAAGCCGCTGATCGTCGGCGTGTACGTCGGCGGCGCCGTCGGGTTCGTGGTCTTCCTGCTGGCGGGCTCGTCGATCCCGCTGTTGTGGGTCGGGATCGTGCTGATGGGGCTGTTCAGCTTCGCGGAGAGCCCGCAGCTCCAGGCGTTGCTGGCCGACATCGCGCCACCGTCCACGCGCGACGCGTCGTACGCGCTCTACTTCACGATGGCGTTCGGCGTGGGATCGCTGTGGACCGCGGTCTACGGCGAGATCATCGACACGGCCGGGGAACCAACGGGCCTGCCGATCGTCTTCGGACTGATGGCCGTCACTTTCGTCCTGGCGGCGGTCTTCACGCTCCCGATCCGCGCCGAGGAGCGCGCCCGGGCGAATGCGCTGCACGAGGCGACCCTCGGCGGCGAGTAAGAGGCAAGCGGTCATGGACCGACGCGTCTGGGTCCGGTTCGTCGTCCCGTTGCTGATCGCCGCCCTGGCCGGTGCGTGCGAGCCGTCTGGCGATGCCGGATCGAGGCCCCCGGCGCCGACGTCGAGCACGGTCCCGGGCGAGAGCGCGGCCCCGATCGCCGGAAGCGCCACGCCCTCCGCCGACGTGAGCCTGGTCCCGGCGACGCCGACCCCGACGCCTGCCATCACGGTGAAGGTCTACTTCTACCTCGGCGGCGAGCCGGGCAGCGACGGCCTGGTTCCGCTCGAGCGGAACGTGGCCGCCGACGATCCCGTGACGGGCGCGATGAACGCCCTGCTCGGCGGCCCGTCCGTCTCGGAGGCGGGTGACCGGACGATCACCTCAGCCATCCCGGACGGCAGCCGGCTCCTCGGGCTGAGGGTCGCGGACGGCGTGGCGACCGTCGACCTGTCACGCGACTACGAATCGGGCGGCGGCAGCCTGTCGATGTTCGTCCGGCTCGGCCAGGTCGTCTACACGCTGACGCAGTTCCCGGAGATCACGGCCGTCGTGTTCAGCGTCGAGGGCCAGCGGGTGTCCGTGTTCAGTGGAGAGGGGATCGCGCTCGACAGCGCCCAGACCCGCGCCGACGGCGAGGGCATCCTGCCGGCGATCTTCGTGGACCAGCCGGCCTATGGGGCAATGCTCGGGAACCCGGGCCGCGTCGCCGGGACGGCGAACGTGTTCGAGGCGCAGTTCCGGGTCACGCTCCTCGACGCGGCGGGGGCGACGATCGCAGACGTCCCGGCGACGGCCTCGTGCGGGACCGGCTGCCGCGGGACGTTCGACGCGTCCGTGCCGTACACGGTCGACCGGGCGCAGACGGGCACGCTGCGCGTGTGGGACGGGTCGATGAAGGACGGGCGCCCGGTCGACGTGCGCGAGTATCCGGTCGGGCTGGTGCCGGCCGGCTGAGCAAGTCGCCGGGCTACGGGGCCGCCGGCGACAACTCGGCGTCGCCGGAGACGTCGCCTCCGGCGCTCGGGGACGCTTCAGCCGAGCTCGCCGGGGTCAGGCTGCCAGTCGGCGCCGGAGACCGGACATCGTTCCTGGTGCCGTCATCGGTGCAGGCCGCGAGCAGCGCGACGACGCCGACCAGGGCGACGAGCCACCCGGCACGCCGTTGAGGCTCGGTCGATCGCATCTGGGCTCCTCTCGGCTGCGGCATCGCCTCGCATCGTACGATGCCGTGACGCATTGTCCCCGACCTTGGGCTCTCGCCGGATCTGGCACCGTGGGGTATCATCCGGCAGTCCTGAGCAACGGACACCCTCGGTCGGGGCGTGGCGCAGCTTGGTAGCGCGTATCGTTCGGGACGATAAGGTCGGAGGTTCAAATCCTCTCGCCCCGACCAGACTGAGCTTCTTGCACGCGGACGACGCCAGGCCCGAAGGCCGCGTCCCATCCGCGGGCCCTCGCTTGGGCGGTCAGCGCGAACGTGAAGTCGTTCGCCCCCAGGACATCGATCCGTTCGAACACGGCCTCCGCGATCGCGCGCCGCCCGGCGTCCGAGGTCTTGGCCCACAGGTCCGGCAGCGACTCGAGGTAGGCGCGCGCTTCGGCGGCCGTCGGGATGCGTGATGGCCGGACGACCGCAGCCGCCGCCTCAGCGTCGAGACGCGTCATCGTCGCCTCGAGCCGGCCGAGGTCGCGATCCTTCGCGAACCGCAGGGCTGCCTGCTCGCGCTCCCGCTTGATGCGCGCCAGCGCCAGCTCGTCCGCGGCCTCCGGGTCCGGGCGCGTCGCCTGCGCGACGGTGTCGGCCTTGAGCCTCGCCGACACCGCGACGTGCTCGAAGGCCCGGCCGATCACCCGCTCGTACACGTCGACCTTGTAGGACTCGCCCCGCACCCGGGGGTCGATCGTTGCCCCGTCGCGTTGGACCCTGCGCGGGGCGGCCGCCCGGAACGGCTCGCAGGCGTCGGTGTGGCGGTACCGCCCGACATGGCCGATGAGGTGACGGCCGCAGGCCGCGCAGGCCAGCAGGCCGGCGAGCCCGTACTGGCGGCGGGTCAGTGATCCACGGTGCCGGCGGCTGTACCGCGCCCGCAGCGACTGGACGTGCTCCCAGGTCCCAGGATCGATGAGCGTCCCGAGGGCCGACTCCTCACCTGACCAGAGACGGCCGGCGTAGAAGGGGTTGGTCAACACCTCCGCGACGTGCTTGAGCGCGAGCCCTGTTGCTGCGCCGACCTCGCGGTCGGTGAGGCCGGCTGACGCGAGCTCGTAGACGCGACGGACGACGGCGAACGCGTCCTCGTCGACGGTGATCGTTCGACCCTCCCGGACCGTTCCGAACGGCGCCTTGTTGCCGCCCGGGACGCCGAGCCGCCGGCGCTTCGCGGCGTAGCCCTCCCGGATCCGCTTCGCGAGGCGCCGGCTGTACGCCTCGGCCTCGACCGCTTCCCGGTGAGGACGGGCGGATCGCGGTGAACTCTGCACCGAGATACCGTGGTATCGTGGGTCACCGCTCCACGAACCGGAGGCCAAGATGACGATCAAGTCCCGCACCCTGCGCCTGCCCGCCGATCAGGCCGAAGCCCTCGAGGCGATCGCCAGCGTCGACGAGGTCTCGGTCAACGAGGAGATCCAGCGGGCGATCGCCGCCCACATCGAGGCCCGTCGGTCCGATCCCGACTTCCGACGGCGCCTGCAGGCCAGCATCGAACGCAACCGCGAGATCCTCGAACGCCTGGCTCGGTGACCCGCTACCTCGAGCTGGCCGACTACCTGCTCATCGCCGAGGCGGTCCTCGGGGTGCCGGCCGAGCTCATCGCCGACTTCAACCGGATCGGGCTGGCCGACTCCGCGCTGGCCGCTCCGCAGGCGGGCTTCGGCGGTGTCGAGGCGTACCCGGACTTCGCGACCAAGGCCGCCGTGCTCTGCTGGCACCTCGTCAAGAACCATCCGCTGCCCGACGGCAACAAGCGCTGTGCCTTCCTGGCCACGATCGAGTTCGTCGAGCGCAACGGACGGACCTGGGTCCCCGCGCCAGGTGATCCGGATGAGACCGACCACGTGATCCGGGGCATCGCCAGCGGCGAGGTCAGCGAGTCCGAGTTCCGCGACTGGATCGCCCAGCGCTGCGGGTAATACGACAAGGAAGGGTGGGGCGGGCAGCGACCAGCCCAGCCTCCGGCCCCGGGCGCCAGCCCTGGGCCCACTGGTGTTCCGTCGAGGAAGCGGCCAGGGCCGGGGTCACCGCGCCACTCCGGCGCCCCACGCCGCCCGTGGGCGAAGACGCAAGGGACGCGGATGGTGGGCGTCGCACCACCGGCGCGGCCTGCCCCGCCCGCCGAGGTACGGGAGCTCGCCGTCGCAGGCCAAGCAGTGGCGCGGCGCAACGACGATCGCGTGAAGGGCCACCGTCGCAGACGCGGCCACCGCCTCGAGGTCGTTAGCGCCCATGCATCACCCGAATGGCGAATACCCCGAAAACGGGCGAAACCCGGCCGCGTGCACACAGTCGCGCGGCGCGGTCTGGCGGCATCCGCCTCGCCGTATGGGCTACCCCGCCCCGGTCGGTCGACGCACCCTTCGTCGAGTTGCACGAGCGGCACAGGACGGCGGTGTTGGCGATGTCGAACGGCGTACCGCCGGCGGCGAGCGGTACGACGTGATCGACGGTCAGGTCGGCGGCCCGGTGGGCGGGGGGCTGGTAGCCCGGGCACCAGTCCCCGTGCTCGCCACGCCATGCGCGGAGCACGCGGGCGCTGAGCCTCTGCCAGGCGCGCGTGCTGTACAGGGCGTTGTGTCGGCTCCGGTTGGACTGCCGAGCGTGCTCGGCGCAGCGACTACCCGCGTGGCTGGTGACGACACCGCAGACCGTGCACAGCTTCACCCGCGGATCGTCGACGGGCATGCTGGCGCGGTCTATTCGCCCCCGGTGCTACGCCTCCAGGCCAAGGCGGCCGCGTTCAGGTCAGTGGTGAGTTCTGGGCCTCGACGACGGCGAGTCGGGCTCGGGTGGAGCTCCAGTCCCTGAGTTCGCGCAGGCGCGCCTCGGACGGCGACCCGGGCTCGGCCGAGTACGTCACGATCGCAAGGCCGGGGTCGGCTGGAACCTCGAGGCGCTCATACGAGAGCGTGAGGTCGCCGACCAGCGGGTGGTGCATCCGCTTGGTCCCGCTCCGATGGAAGCGGACGTCGTGGCGGGCCCAGGCGACGCGGAATTCCTCACTGCGGGTCGAGAGGAGGCCCACGAGGTCTGACAGCGCCCGGTCATACGGGTTCCGGCCGGCCTCGCCGCGCAGGGCCGCGACGGAATCCAGCATGTTCGTCTCCCAGTCCGGGAAGAACGTGCGCGCCCGGGGGTCGAGGAACATGAACCGCGCCGAGTTCACCGGCCGGGCGGGGTCGCGGAACTGCTCCGAGTACAGCGCCTCGAGAAGCGGGTTGGCGTACAGGATGTCGAGGCGGCCATTGCCGACGAAGGCGGGGATCTCGGTCATCGCGTCGACGAGGCGACGAATGCTCGGCCGAACCTGCGCGGGCGTTGTCGGCTTCCGCGGCGGGCGCTCGGTGTTCGCGGTCCGCACAAGGTCGATGAGATGGGCGTGCTCAGCCTCGTCGAGCTGGAGCGCACGGCTCACCGACTCGAGGACGTCGTCCGACACGCCGCGCGCGTTGCCGCGCTCGAGGCGCGTGTAGTACTCGACGCTAATGCCGGCCAGCAGCGCGACCTCCTCGCGGCGCAGGCCCAGGACGCGCCGGGTCCGGCCGTACGTCGGCAGCCCAGCACGCTCGGGCGTGAGGCGTGCTCGGCGGGTGGCGAGGAACTCGCGGATGTCGTCGGGGTTGCTCATGACGTCCTCACCCTACGACGGGCGCGCAACGCGAGGGAGGCACTACCAGTACCCCTATCACCCGTGTTTTCCTCGGCGCGGATGCGGGTGGGAGCATGGCGGGCATGACGAACCAGACGATCACCCTCAACAACGGCGTCGAGCTTCCGGTACTCGGCTTCGGCGTGTTCCAGACCCCGCCCGAGGCGACGCAGGCCGCCGTCGAGGAGGCGCTGCGCATCGGCTATCGCATGGTCGATACGGCAGCCGCGTATCTGAACGAGTCGGAGGTCGGCGCCGCGATCGCCGCGAGTGGCGTCGACCGCGCGGACCTGTTCGTCCAGACGAAGGCCTGGGTGAGCGACTACAGCTACGACGGCGCGCTCCACGCGGTCGACCGGAGCCTCCGCAAGCTCGGCCTCGACACGGTGGACCTGTTCCTCCTCCATCAGCCGCTCCCGCAGGACCTCGACGCGACGGTTGATGCCTACCGCGGACTCGAGCGGGCGCTCGAGGAGGGTCGCGTCCGCGCGATCGGGATCTCGAACTTCAGCCAGGCACACCTCGAGACCGTCCTGCCGCGCCTCTCCGTCGTGCCCGCGGTCAATCAGGTCGAGGTCCACCCCTTCTACAGCCAGGCCGAGCTCCGCGCGGAGCACGCCCGACTAGGGATCGCCACCCAGGCCTGGTCGCCGCTCGGCGGGGTCTACGTGTACGCGGCGGGGCGCTCCGGCCGCGAGCCGCAGAGCGCCCTTTCGGATCCGGTCATCACCGGCATCGCCGAGCGGCTCGGCAAGACGCCGGCGCAGGTCATCCTCCGGTGGCACATCGACAGCGGGCGGTCCGCGATCCCGAAGTCCGTGCGCCCCGAGCGGATCGCCGAGAACCTCGACGTCTTCGACGTCCGCTTGGCCGCGGACGACATCGCGTCCATCGACGCCCTCGACACCGGCGTCCGGGGCGGCCCGAACCAGGACCAGCAGGACTTCCGCGACTTCGGGCTGACGATCCCGGACTGACCCGCGGCGCGGGGCGCGCGAGCGCGTTCCGTCGCTCAGCACTGAGGTATCCCAACATGCGCGCTGCCATCTTCAACGGCCCCGGCGACATCACCGTGGGCGAGCGCCCCAACCCCGTGATCCAGGATCCCACCGACGCGATCGTGCGCGTCACGCTCGCCTGCGTCTGCGGCTCGGACCTTTGGTACTACCGCGGCGAGTCGAAGCACGAGCCGGGAGCGATCGGCCACGAGTTCATCGGCATCGTCGAGGCCGTCGGCTCGGCGGTCACCACGCTCGCCGAGGGCGACTTCGTGGTCGCCCCGTTCCTCTACAGCGACGGCACCTGCGAGCTGTGCCTCGCGGGCTGGCCGGCCCACTGCCTCAGCGGCGGCGGCTGGGGCAACGCGACCGGTGGCGGCCAGGGCGAGCGGGTGCGCGTGCCGCTCGCCGACGGAACGCTGCTCAAGGTCCCGGGCACCGGCCACAGCGACGACGTGCTCCGCTCGCTGCTCGCGCTCTCGGACGTCATGTGCACCGGGTACCACGCCGCGGTGAGCGGCGGCGTCCGCGAGGGCTCCACGGTCGCGGTCGTCGGCGACGGGGCGGTCGGGCTGTCCGCCGTCCTCGCGGCAAAGCGGCTCGGGGCGGAGAGGATCATCGCGCTGTCACGGAATCCCGCCCGCCAGGATGTCGCACGCGAGTTCGGGGCCACGGACATCATCGCCGAGCGCGGCGACGCGGCGGTCGAGGCGGTCAAGGGGCTGACCAGCGGGCTCGGCGTGGAGGCCGCGCTCGAGTGCGTCGGCACCGGCGAGTCGCTCGACACAGCGTTCAAGATCGCGCGCTCCGGCGGCATGGTCGGCGCGGTCGGCGTGCCGCACGACAGCGTGGTGCCGATCGAGACCGTGATCTTCCGCAACGTCGGGCTTCGCGGCGGCGTGGCGCCGGCCCGCAAGTACATCCCTGAGCTGCTGGGCGATGTGCTCGACGGCTCGATCAACCCTGGCCTCGTCTTCGACTTCGAGACGGACCTCGAGCACACGCCCGAGGCGTACGCGGCCATGGACGAGCGCCGCGCGATCAAGAGCCTCATCCGCGTGGGAGCCGCCTGATGGCCGCCGATGATTACCACCTGATCGCAAGAGGAGTACTCGCATGACAGACGTGACCGTGGTCATCGGCGCGGGCGGCATCGGCCAGGCCATTGCCCGCCGCATCAGCAGCGGCCGCCACATCCTCGTGGCCAACCACAGCCAGGAGTCCGCCGACGAGGCCGCGAGGGTCCTCGAAGGCGCCGGGTTCGAGACCACCGCCATGCAGGCCGACGTGTCGGATCGCGTGATGGTCCAGGCCGTCGTTCGCAAGGCGCAGGAGATCGGGCCGATCATGGCGCTGGTGCAGGCAGCCGGCGTGTCGCCGTCGCAGGCGCCCAATGAGGCGATCCTTCGAGTCGATCTCTACGGCACCGCGATGCTGCTCGAGGAGTTCGGCGAGGTCATGGCGCCGGGCGGCTCGGGCGTGGTGATCTCGTCGCAGTCGGGCTATCGCATGCCTGCCCTGACCGCCGAGCAGGATGCGCTGCTCGCGACGGCGCCCGCGGAGGAGCTGCTGTCCCTCGACTTCGTCAAGGGGGTGAAGGACACGCTGCACGCGTACCAGATGTCGAAGCGCTGCAACTCGCTCAGAGTGCGCGGCGAGGCCGTCCACTGGGCGAAGCGCAATGCGCGGATCAACGCGATCAGCCCCGACATCATCGTGACACCGCTCGCGCACGACGAGCTTCATGGCGAACGCGCCCGCTTCTACCAGGAGATGCTCAGGAGGATGCCGGCGGGCCGGGCGGGAACCCCGGACGAGGTCGCGGCGCCCGCCGCACTGATCATGGGACCCGAGGGCGGGTTCATCACCGGTAGCGACTTCCTGATCGATGGAGGGGCGACGGCCACCTTCTTCTACGGCTCGGACGCCGGCACGGCCTGAGCGCGCTCGATGCTCGGGCGTCGACCGACTTC
The DNA here is from genome assembly GCA_016200745.1 of Chloroflexota bacterium. Classification (GTDB taxonomy): domain Bacteria; phylum Chloroflexota; class Limnocylindria; order Limnocylindrales; family CSP1-4; genus SPCO01. The sequence continues at coordinate 30,087 of JACQEF010000215.1, forward strand.
CCAGCGGGAGGCGCCGTCCGGCGCGACGCGCCCACCGCCGATCAAGGAGATCCAGATGCAGTTCCTGCCCAAGCAGCCCACCGTGAAGGCTCCGGCGGAGACGTTCACCGGCGACGCCTGGTACGACGTCGTCGTCCGGGGCGATGAGCCGTCGCGCGTCCGCGTGAACGTCGTCCGTTTCGCCCCGGGGGCGCGGAACGCCTGGCACGCGCATGCCGCGGGTCAGACCGTCCACGTCACCGAGGGCGAGGGCCGCATCCAGGCGCGCGGCGAGGCGCCGCAGGTGATGCGCCCGGGGGACACGGTCGTGACCCCGGCCGGCGAGTGGCACTGGCACGGCGCCGCGCCGGACCGCTTCATGACCCACCTCGCGATCTGGGAAGCGCCGCCTGACACCGACGCTCCTGAGACCGAATGGGGCGACTTGGTTGCCGACGAGGAGTACGCGGTGCAGCCGAAGCAGGCCACTCGATGAGCGAATGGCCGGAAGAAGAGCTGGCGCGAATCGGGCGCGCGGATGAGGTCCGAGTCGCGCCCCGGCGGCTGGACGGGACGCTGCGCGGGTTCGTCACGATCTGGTCGGTCCGCGTTGGGGACGGCCTGTACGTGCGCTCGGCCCGCGGCCACGACAACCCGTGGTTCCAGCGGGCGCTCAAGTCGGGTCGGGGACGGGTCCAGGGCGGCGGCGTCGAGCGGGACGTCGTCTTCGAGGCGGCGGGACCGGAAGTCGCCAGTGCCGTAACCGACGCGTACCACGAGAAGTACGACCGCTACGGGCCGGCGATCGTTGGGTCCGTGGTCTCTGCCGAGGCGGTCCGGTCGACGCTCCGGGTGGAGCCCGCCTAGCCGAGGATTGGCGCGAGTTCCAGGCTCGGCACCACGAGCCATCCTTCCGCGCGACCCCGGTAGATCAACTGCTCAGTGGTGAGGCCCGACCGCGCTCGGAGGTCGGCCAGGTGGCGCTTCGCGGTACTCGGGCGGACTCCGACCCTCGCCGCCGCCTCGGGGACGGAGCCGCCAACGGCGACGAA